>CATZIG010000088.1 GCA_958419975.1 uncultured Collinsella sp. | reverse complement strand
CTTATCCTCAACTATCTGGGTCAAGGCGCTTGGCTGCTCGCCAACAACTCCAATCCCCAGATGCTCGCGATGGACATCGTCAACCCGTTCTATATGATGCTCCCCGAGCCCCTGCGCCCCTTTGCCATCGTGCTTTCGGCCGTGGCGGCCATCATCGCCTCGCAGGCGCTCATCACCGGCTCGTTCTCGCTGGTATCCGAGGCAACCCGTCTCAACCTTATGCCGCATCTGCGCATCCACTACCCCAGCGACACCAAGGGCCAGCTCTACATTCCGCTCGTCAACAACATCATGTGGGTCGGCTGCATCTTCATCGTGCTGCTGTTCCAAAACTCCGAGCGCATGGAGAGCGCCTACGGCCTCGCGATTACCGTGACCATGCTCATGACCACGACGCTTTTGACGAGCTACATCGCCGGCATCCTCAAGCACAAGCTGGGTGCCTGCGTCTTCGCCCTGCTCTTTGGTGCCATTGAGCTGTGCTTCTTCGCCTCGTGCCTCACTATGTTCTTTGACGGCGGCTACGTCATGATCTTCCTGGCCGCGCTGCTGTTCGGCCTTATGTATGTGTGGCGCCGCGGCACCGCCATCGAGCGCACGCAAACGATCCTGCTGCCCGTCTCCAAGTACATCGATCAGCTCAACCGCCTGCGCAACGACGAGACCTATCCCGTGCTCGCCGACAATCTGGTATTTCTCACCAACAGCCCCGACCCGCTCACGCTCGACCGCGACGTGCTTTATTCCATCCTGGACAAGCACCCCAAGCGCGCCAAGGCATATTGGTTCATCAACGTGCACGTTACCGACGAGCCCTATACGCATGAGTATTCCGTTGAGACCTTTGGCACGGACTTCCTCTTCCGCGTTCGCCTGGACCTGGGCTTTAAAGTCAACCAGCGCGTCAACGCTTATCTGCGTCAGATCGTCGGCGACTTGATGGCATCGGGCGAGCTGCCGCCGCAACATCACACCTACTCCATCTACGAGACACGCGGCAACGTGGGTGACTTCCGCTTTTGTATGCTGCGCAAGATGCTTGCCCCCGAAACGGACATCAACCGCAATGACCACCGCGTGATGGCCATCAAGTACGCCGTCCGCCGCGCCTGCGGAAGCCCGGCACGCTGGTACGGTCTTGAGAACTCGGCCATCATCATCGAGTACGTGCCGCTGTTTGCCCGCATGCGCCCGGCCGTTAAGCTCGTGCGCACCCAGGTGCCGCTCGAGGTTCAGATCGAAGAGGCCGAGGAAATGGAAGTCGACATCTTCTCGGACGACTTGGTCAACGGCAACGAAGCCGGTAAGGACATGAACGTCGATCCCACCGAGTTGCTCGAGAGCGTCGCCGATACGCCCGAACAGCAACAGCTCGACGGCCTCGAGAACGAACAACTCAACGACGCCAACTTCTAGCGACGTCACAAATCAACGACAGCGGCCCTGCACCTCACGGGAGATGCAGGGCCGCTTTGCATTGCGGTAAAGCTATCGGCTACGAACGACGCGGCTCGGGAACCACGAGCCTATCGGGGCTCGCGCCCTCGGCATCCATCAGGCTCACGTAGCGAATCGACGGATCCCCATACATCGCGTAGTAATAATTGCCCGTGCGCGCGCTAAAGCATCCGGTGTAGATAGTCTTCTCGAACTTGCCATCGCCCATCCTGGACGCTCCCTCGATCATCACCACGCCCTCGAGCGAGCGGAACATGCGAACGACGTTTTCGGTCTCGCTCTCCTTTTGCGGGTAATTGGCATTGAGGTACGCCGCCTTTACAAAACGGCTCGGCGAATAGCAATCGCCCGGAATGCCGCGCATGCCGGCACCGGCTCCATAGGGCTTGAGCTCGGCGCCACGCCATGTCGCCGTCTGCGGAAAATCGCTTGTGGCGGTGATATAGGTGCGTAGGTTTTCCATATGCCACGGGAAGGTCGGCTGATTGGCAAGGGTGTCGACCGGATCGTCGTATACATGCAGGCCGTCAGCCATCATCTCGACCACGATGCTGCGCTGGCTGTCGCCGATAATCCAATGGAGCAGTGACACGCCCAGCCCCTCTCCGGCAGATTTGGCGACAATCACCGTGTCGCGCAGCGCGGCCTCGACCTCATCGACCGTCGAGAACGTCGCTGCCACCCACAGGGGAAACTCATAGGCCGCGATATTGGTCTTGCCGTCGACAGGGCCCTTGGCATACTCGGCATAACCCGGGAAATTGAGACCCGCCACGGCGAGGCCCGCATCGTTGCCGCAATCGAAGAACATAGGGTAGTTCCTGTAATCGATGCACATACCGATCACCGCGTGCGCCGCTGTCGCGTCGTTGATAAACGAATACGGAATGTGAAACCCGCGCGGCATCACGCGAACCTGTTGGCCGTAGTCAAAGCTCCAGTCGAGATTGCGGCCCAGATACATGTGGCCAGAATTATCGGTAAATCGAATACTCGTACACATAGCGCCTCCTAGCTTTACGTTCTTGCTAATTTCATTGTCTCCAAACAAAAAGGCGCTAAACACAAAAGCCCGGACATGACAACAATGTCATGCCCGGGCCAAAAGAGACGAAGTGCGGTGCTTTGGTCCCCTTAGACCAACTTTCCAAGACAGTGATCGATCATATGCTGGATCATCTGTGCCTCAAAGCCCGCGTAGTCGCGGCGGCACTCCTTCATCTTGCCGTCGACAATCTGGTCAAAGGCAACCTTGCACTTGATATAGCGCGTGGACTTGGTGACCTCCTCGTGCGTCAGGCAGCTCTCCTCCATCTTGCTGGCACCCAGGCCAAACACCAGACGGGGGTTGTACAGCACATGGGGCTCGCCGGCGTCGTCCAGATAGACGCAGGCCTTCTTGGTGACGCCGATCTGGTTGGCGGCAAGGCAGCCGGCATCGTCGAGCGACTTGATGGTATCGATCAGGTCCTGTGCCACCGACTCGTCCTCGACGGTCGCGACCTCGCAACGCTGGGACAGAATAGCCTCGTCGTGGCAGAGCTCTTTAATCATACGTTCCTCCATAGGGGTCGTTGTAACTGCTTAAGTATACGGTACCCACACATTTTCATGCGAAAAATACCGTCCGTCTGCTACAAAGCGCCGAACATCAACATGCGAGGAACATCAACCTTTCAAAGGCGATATAGTAGTTGAGTTCGTGTCAATCGGCCTAAACTCGGGGCCGAACAAGGAAAGGGTATGCATGGACGAACTTTTTCACGTCAGTGAGCGCAAGTCCACAATCGGGACCGAACTTCGCGCTGGACTGACAACATTCCTGGCGATGGCCTACATCATCGCCGTCAACCCTGCGGTGCTCTCGGGCGCCGGCATCGATGCGGGAGCGCTCGCCTGCGCCACCTGCCTGGGCGCCGGCATCATGACCATCTGCATGGGCATCTTCGCCAACCGCCCGCTCGCCTGCGCGTCGGGCTTAGGCGTCAACGCGATGATCGCTGGAATCACCACCACCGTCTGCGGCGGTGACTGGCACGTGGCCATGAGCGTCATCTTCCTTGAGGGCGTCGTCATCTTGCTGCTCGTGCTTTGTGGCCTGCGCGAGGCCATCATGGACGCCATCCCGGTTGTCCTGCGTCACGCCATCTCGGTGGGTCTGGGCCTGTTCATCGCCATGATTGGCCTGTGCGATGCCGGCATTATCACCGCTGGCGCCGGTACACTCGTCGGTCTGGGCGACATCACCTCCCCCACCTTCATCGTCGGCATCATCTCCATCCTGGTGACAGTCGCCCTCGCCTGCCGCAACGTCCCCGGCTCGCTGCTCATCGGCATCGTCGTCGCCGTCATCGCCGGTATCCCCCTAGGTGTGACCCAGGCTCCGACCGGTATCATCGCCCCGCTCGACTTCTCGAGCATCGGTGGCCCCATCGCCGACGCCGGTGGCGTGCCCGCCATCGTCAAGGTCCTTACCGACCCCACGCTCCTCGTCATCTCGTTCTCGCTGCTCATGAGTGACTTCTTCGACACCATGGGCACCGCGATGGCCGTGGCCAAGCAGGGCGAGTTCCTCACCGACGACGGCAACGTCGAGAATATCAAGGAGATCCTGATCGTCGACTCCGCCGCCGCTGCTGTGGGCGGTTTCATGGGTGTCTCCTCCATCACCACCTTCGTCGAGTCCACCTCTGGCGCTGCCGACGGTGGCCGCACGGGCCTCACCTCCGTCACCACCGGTGTGCTGTTCATTCTCGCCGCGTTCTTCTCCCCCATCGTCACCATCGTTTCCAGCGCCGCCACCTGCGGTGCTCTGGTCTACGTCGGCTACCTCATGATGAGCGAGGCCTCCGAGATCGACTGGTCCGACGTGTCGCATGGTTTCCCGGCGTTCATGATTGTCGCCGGCGTGCCCTTCACCTACTCCATCTCTGCCGGCATCGGTCTGGGCTTTATCGCCTACGTAGTCGTCGCGCTCTTTAAGGGCGAGGCTTCCAAGATCAAGCCGCTCATGTGGATCGCAGCCCTCGCCTTCCTCGTCTACTTCTTTGTAGCGTAGCGGCATAGTCTGCTAAAGCAAAACAACAAGGCGCGGAATCGCATCGAGCGGCTCCGCGCCTTTCTTTTAGCGTCTGCCCCCGTGCCAGCGTGCGACAATTGAGGCTGTCAATGTCACAACACCGAGAGAAGCCTGCCTTGGAAGTGCATCAGAAGCAGATAACCGTTTATTCAGAGTGTGCAGAAGGTACGCCCGTCATCTACCTCCCTGTGGTTATGGGCGACGGTAGTGAAGTCTACGAGCGCTGCCGAGAGCTCGACTGCCCGCCATTCGCCCTTGTCGCCATTGGAGGGCTCGATTGGAATCGCGAGCTGAGCCCCTGGGAATGCGACGGAACTATACGAGATGCCGAGCCCTTTGGCGGACAGGCGTCTGAGTTTCTCGATGAACTGCTGAATCAGATAATCCCAGAGGCCGAATCATCACTTCCCTGCCCGCCCACCTGGCGCGGCATTGCCGGCTACTCGTTGGCGGGTCTTTTTGCACTGTGGGCACTTTGGCAAACAGATGTCTTTGAGCGCGTGGCGAGTGCATCGGGGTCGCTGTGGTTCCCCGGCTTTATCGACTACGCGCGCGAGCGCACGATGACAGCTACGCCCGACGCTGCCTATCTGTCGCTCGGTAAAAAGGAAACCAAGACGCCCAACCGCATGATGCGGCACGTACTCGACGATACGCACGCGATGGAAGAGCTGCTTATCGAGCGTGACATTCCAACAACGCTGGAGCTCAACCCCGGCAATCATTTTGCCCAAACTGACCTGCGCATGGCGCGCGGCATCCACTGGATACTGACGCATTAAAAATGGCGTCCACGCGTACGCACGGGCGCCATTTTTTGATTTAGCTGAACACAACTACTATTCGACAGTCTCCTCGAGTTCAGATACGGCGGGCGTCGAGGATTGGGACATGGAAGTCCTTTCATAATGGAAGGGCGATCAGGCATATCGGATAACCTGCCCGAACGATACGATCCGAACCATTGTACGTGATACGCCATGTCTCGCACGCGCCGTCACCTGCAAGCGGTAGCGTTACTTCCAAACGCGCTCGGCAATGCGCTTGACCAGCGCGATCTTTGCCCACTGTTCGTCCTCGGTCAGCTTGTTGCCAATCTCGCAGCTGGCAAAGCCGCACTGGGGCGACAGGTACAGGTTCTCGAGCGGCACATACTTTGCGGCCTCGTGGATACGTTCGACGATAACGTCCTCGTCCTCAAGCTCAGCCGCCTTGGTGGTCACCAGGCCCAGCACGACCTTCTTGCCGGGAGCAACATACTTGAGCGGCTCAAAGCCACCGGCGCGCGGCGTATCGAACTCAAGGTAGAACGCGTCGACATCCTCGTGCGCAAACAGGTACGGTGCAATGGGATCGTAACCACCCTCGAAGGCATACGTGGAGTGATAGTTGCCGCGGCACACATGCGTGTTGATAACCAGATCGTCGGGCTTGCCCGCGATGGCGGCGTTGTTGAGCGCCACGCCCAGCTCGCTTACCTTTTGCAGGTCAACCGGACTCATGCCGGTCTTGGACACAAAGTCGGTATCGCAATAGATGCCCCAGGTGCAGTCATCAAATTGGATGTTGCGGCAGCCTGCTGCGTACAGGTCGGCGATCACCGTGCGATAAGCGGCCGCAATGGCGTCGGCAAGTTCCTCATCGGTCTTGTAGACGGCGCGCAGACTCTCCTGCTGTCCATCGCAGCGGTCGAGCGTAACCTCCGAGAACGTCTGGATCGGCGCCGGAATGGTTTGACGCGCGACCTGGCCCTCCCCCTCGAGCGCCTTGACAAACTTAAAATGCTCGACGAACGGGTGGTTCTCGCCGCTAATAGGACCGGTAACCACGGCGGTGTCGGCCGTCGTCTCCTCGTCATGGAACATATAACCCGTGCGTGAGGTGCGGCGCTCAATGCCGTTAAGGCCCCACATAAAATCGAGGTGCCAGTAGCTGCGGCGGAACTCGCCATCGGTGATCACCTGCAGGCCGGCGGCCTTCTGCTTGCCCACCAAATCGCGAATGGCATCGTCCTCGACGGCCTTAAGCCCCTCGGCATCAAGCGTGCCCGCGGCGTAGGCGGCACGGGCGTCCTTCACGGCCTGCGGACGAAGAAAACTGCCGACGATATCGGCGCGAAACGGCGCGTTCGGTTGAATCGAAGTGCTCATAGATATCTCCCTTTGCATTGGTTGCTTTACTGGGACAGAGTATGAGCGCTCATATGACCATCGTAAAATATACGTTTATAACAGTTTGATATAGATGCTTCCTATATCAGTCTGGACTGCCATAAAGAGACTTGAACTGTGCGGAGCACAGCACCCTAGATATGCTGACGAATCGCGTCGATATAGGCCCGACCGTAGCGCGTGAGCGTCGTGTTCTTGCGCGTGATGATGCCAATCTCCATGTACTCGTCCACGTCGAGCGGAATCGAGATAATGCCGGGGCCGTTGAGCTCGTGGCTGATCACGCCCGAACATACCGTGTAGCCGTTGAGGCCCATGGCCAGGTTGAACAACGTCGCGCGGTCGCGCACGCGG
This sequence comes from uncultured Collinsella sp., assembly GCA_958419975.1. Lineage (GTDB taxonomy): Bacteria > Actinomycetota > Coriobacteriia > Coriobacteriales > Coriobacteriaceae > Collinsella. The sequence goes on along the minus strand of CATZIG010000088.1, from coordinate 719 downwards.
ATATTCTTGCGGCGCTCAAACGTCGAGGTCAGCTCCTCGGAATAGTAGAACGAGTTATAGCTGCCCTGCTCGTAGGACAAAAACGGATAGTCCTCGAGATCCTCGAGTGTCACGCTGGCGTGGTCCGCCAGTGGATGGTCGGCACATACAAAGACATGCGGCGCGGCGCAGAAGAGCCCCTCGAATACGAGCTCGTTGGCGGCGAGCATACGCTCGATAACCTCGCGGTTATGCTCGGATAAGTACAGGATGCCGAGCTCGCTTTTCATATGCGCGACGTCCTCGATAATCTCGTGAGTCTGCTCCTCGCGCAGGGTAAAGTCGTAGCGCGCGGCATCGAACTCACGGATCACATCGACAAACGCATTGACGGCAAAGGAATAATGCTGGCAGCTCACACTAAAGTGCGGCACCTGCTCGGATGCGCCCTTGTACTTGCCCTCGAGTAGGTCGGCCTGGTCGAGCACCTGACGCGCGTAGCCCAAGAAGGTCTCACCTTCCTCGGACACAATGACGCCCTTGTTGGTGCGCTCAAAGATGTGCACACCCATCTCGTTTTCGAGATCGCGAATCGACGCGGTAATCGAAGGCTGCGACACAAAGAGACGGCGCGAGGCCTCGGTAATGCTGCCGCATTCGGCAACTTTGACGACATATCTGAGCTGCTGGAGCTTCATGGCTGTCTCCTTAGCTGTTCGCGAGATTCGCGTCGGCAGCAC
>CATZIG010000087.1 GCA_958419975.1 uncultured Collinsella sp. | reverse complement strand
GCCCACCGAGATACCGGCGTGCGTGGCACCGATCTTAACGTTGAGGTGCGGGTAGCCGATGGAGTTACGGACCTGCTCAAAAGCGCGGCCGGCGGCGAACATGGCAAAGGTGCTCGCGAAGGCAACGCGGCCGGTGGTCGCGATACCGGCGGCGACGCCCATCAGGTTGCTCTCGGCAATGCCCACATCGAAGAAGCGATCGGGGCAGGCGGCCTTGAACTTGCCGGTCTGCGTGGCGGCTGCCAGGTCGGCGTCGAGGACCACAAAGTCATCGTGCTCGTTGGCGAGCTCGACGAGGGCCTCGCCGTAGCTTACGCGCGTGGCGATTTTCTTGACGTCTGCCATCCTAGAGCTCCTCTCCGGCGGCCGTGAGCTCTGCCATGGCCTGCTCAAACTGTTCATCGTTGGGGGCCTTGCCGTGCCAACCCACCTGGTTCTCCATAAAGGAAACGCCCTTGCCCTTCATGGTCTCGGCGATAATGGCGGTCGGCTGCCCCTTGGTGGCGCGAGCCTCGGCAAAGGCGGCGCGGATCTGGTCGAAGTCGTTGCCGTCGGCGAGCTCCACCACGTGAAACTTAAAGGCGCGGAACTTGTCGGCGAGCGGCATGGGGTCGTTGACCTCCTCGACGGGGCCGTCGATCTGCAGGCCATTGTGGTCGACGATCACGCAGAGGTTATCGAGCTGCTGGTTGCCGGCAAACATGGCGGCCTCCCAGACCTGGCCCTCCTCGCTCTCGCCATCGCCCAGCAGGGCGTACGTGCGGTAAGTATCGCCCCAGTGCTTGGCGGCAACCGCCATGCCCACGGCGGCGGAGATGCCCTGACCGAGCGAACCGGTGGACATGTCGACGCCCGGGGTGTCGTTCATGTTGGGGTGACCCTGCAGGTGGCTGCCGATATGGCGCAGCGTCTTGAGGTCCTCTTTGGGGAAGAACCCGCGCTCGGCGAGCACGGCGTACAGGCCCGGAGCGCAGTGGCCCTTGGAGAGCACAAAGCGATCGCGGTCGGCCTTGCGGGGATCGGCCGGGTCGACGTTCATTTCCTCAAAGTACAGATAGGTCATGATGTCGGCAGCGCCGAGCGAACCGCCCGGATGGCCGGACTTGGCAGCGTGCACGCCGGTGACGATGCCCTTCCTTACCTCGTTGGCAACCTTTTTGAGCTCTTCGTCGCTCATTGTGCCTTCCTTTCCTCCTCATTAGACAAAATGCGCACGGCACCGAAGGTAATCCCAACACAGCCGCAATGCACGTACGTCATTCATTATGCTGGAAACTGATGGCTTTACCAGAGTTTTTATCATTATTTGAACAATTTAGCAGGCAGAACCGCTGATGAAACGGTTTATCAATGTGAACGTCTTTTGGATGGAACGCGGTCGACCCTACGCGCTAATGTCCTTGAATCCCTCGCCGAAGGCTTCCGTAACGTCAGCGACCGTCACAATGGCGTGAGGATCGCGCTCGCGCACGATCGTCTTGAGGGTATTGAGCTCTCGACGGCTCACGATGACCATAATCACCGGCTTCTCGGCACCCGAATACATGCCAGTCGCCTTAAACTTGGTACAACCACGACCCAGGCCATACATGATATCGGCAGCGATATCAGGGAACTTGTCCGAGATGATGAGTACCATACGGCGTTTGTTGCCACCATCGACCACGGCATCGATCACGTAGCCGCTAATGACCATCGAAAGGCCTGCATATAGTGCGTTTTCGATTGAAAAGACCGGAGCCGACAGCGCGCATACGGCAACATCGATCGCCATGACGGTCGAGCCCACCGGCAGCGAGGTGTTACGCGAAATGATCTGGCCAATCGTGTCCGAGCCGCCGGTGTTGGCGCCGGCGCGCAACACCATGCCGTAACCGATACCCGTAATAATGCCGCCCCACATGGCAGGGAGCATCAGGTCCGCATCCGCCAGAGGTGCTACAAACGGGGCGAACAGATCGGTAAAGAAGCCCAGCAGCACAAAGCCCGTCGCAGTCTGCACCACGTAGAACATGCCACCCTCGCGCATAACGACCAACAACAGCAAGGCATTCATCACGATGGTCTGGATACCGACGGGAAGCGACACGCCTCGCGCCGCGCCGACAGCCTGGATAATAGTCGCAAGGCCCGTAACGCCACCGGCGGCAAGACCGTTGGGAATCAAAAACAGGTCGGTCGCGATGGCGGCCAAGGCACACCCCAACATGATCTGGGGCAGGTCGTGAAAGAAGTTCATCGAAAGAATGCGCTTGATGTCCAGACGATATGCCATGCTGCCTCCCTCAAAAAAGCGCACCCAAACGGATGCGCTTTGAACTTCTTCTTGTATTCGATTCTACCGATTCGCCGGACAAAAACCACCCCTGCGCAGGGTTTATTCTGGATACAAACCCGTCCAACCGTTGGGCTTGGCATCGGCTTGAAGCCACCCGATGTTTTAGACCTCCGAGCCTTCTGCATCGGCGTTGCCGGTCGCCCAGCGATGGTAGCCAATAACAAACGGGTCCAGGTCGCCATCGTCAAGAACGGCCTCGACATTGCTGGTCTCCACGCCCGTGCGTAGGTCCTTGACCATCCGGTACGGGTAGAGCACGTAGCTGCGAATCTGGTTGCCAAAACCGATCGTGGTCTTGGGTCCACGAATCTCATCCAGGGCCTCGGCGCGCTTCTCGAGCTCAATCTCGTACAGGCGAGCCTTGAGGATCTGCATGCACGCGGCCTTGTTCTGGATCTGGCTGCGCTCGTTTTGGCAGGTGACCACAATGCCGCTGGGGAAATGCGTCACGCGCACGGCGGAGTCGGTGGTGTTGACGCCCTGACCGCCCGGGCCGCTCGCGTGGTACACGTCCACGCGAATGTCGTCGGGACTGATCTCGATGTCGATATCATCGGGTAGCACGGGGATGACCTCGACGCCGGCAAACGTGGTCTGGCGGCGCTTCTTGTCGTCGGTGGGGCTAATGCGAACCAAGCGGTGGACGCCGGCCTCGGCGCGCAGCATGCCAAATGCGTCCTTGCCCTCGACGGTAAAGGTCGCACGGTCAATGCCGATGACCTCGGCCGCGGGACAGTCGTTGATGGTGACCTTCCAGCCGCGACGCTGGCAGTACTTCATGTACATCTTAAAGAGCATGAAGGTCCAGTCCTGGGCCTCCAGACCACCCTGTCCGGGCTTGATGGTCACAATGGCATCGCCGTGATCGAACTCACCTGTAAACCAGCTCGAAAGCTCAAGCTCATCGATGGCACGGGCCAGGCGCTCAGCCGTGGCTGTAGCCTCCTCGCGAAGGGCGACGGCGTCGGGGTCATCCCCCATCTCCTCGGCAAGCTCCAGCGCGGCGCGGGCATCGGAAAGCTCGCCGCGCGCGGTGTCCACGGCAGCGATATCTTCCTTGGTACGCGCGATCTCCTCCATGGTGGCACGGGCGGCGTCGGCGTCATCCCAAAAGCCAGGGGCAACACTTTTGGCCTCGAGCTCGGTCACGCGCGTGCGCTTTTCGTCCAAATGGAGATACGACTCGACCTCGCCGAGCCGGTCCGCAAACGCGTCCAGCTCGGCGGGCGTTACCTCTAAAGCCTCAGCCATTAACGATTCCTGCCGTGGCAGTACTTAAACTTCTTGCCGCTACCGCAGGGGCACGGGTCGTTGCGGCCCACGTTGACGTACGGATCGTCGCTCTCGGACTTGCGATAGGTGGTCACCTTGCCACCGTTGTTGACGGCAGCCGGACCACCCTGGACAGCCGTGCGGGCCTGCACCTGCGCCTGCTTGCGCAGCACCGAGTCGCCGTTGTCTCCATCGACCTCGGCAGGACCGGAGAAGCGCGCACCCTCGAGCGCGGGTTCCTCCTTGTGCTCCACGGCACGCGGGGCAGCCTTGATCTCGATACGCAGAACCGTGCGCAGGTAATCCTCATACATGGTATCGACGAGTATCTGGAACGCGCCGTAGGCCTCGGTCTTATACTCAACCAGCGGGTCGCGCTGGCCAAAGCCGCGCAGGCCGATGCCGGTCTTGAGGTAGTCCATCTCCTGCAGGTAGTTCATCCAGCGGGTATCGATGACGCGCAGCATGACCTGGGTATTGAGCTCGCGCATCAGGTCCTCGCCCAGACGCTCGGCCTTCATGTTGTAGCACTTCTCTACGTAAGCCAGGACATCGGCAGCCAGGGCCTCATAATCCTCGTCGGGGAACTTCGGCGTATCAATGTGGCCGGTGAGCTCCACAACCCACTTGCGCAGGCCCTCCAGGTCGCGCTCGCCATCGTGACTGTCCTTGGTGCAGAACTCCTGCACGCAACGGTAGACGGTATCGTGCATGACCTCGGTGATGTGGTCGGTCAGGTCCTTGCCGTCCAGAATCTTATTGCGCTCGGCGTAGATAACCTGGCGCTGCTTGTTCATGACGTCGTCGTACTCAAGGACGCTCTTACGCATGGAGAAGTTGATGCTCTCGACCTTGTGCTGGGCGCTCTCGACGGCCTTGGAGATGATCTTGTGCTGGATGGGCATGTCGTCGCCCATGTCGGCCGTGACCATCATCTTGGAGACGCGGTCCATCTTGTCGCCACCGAACAGGCGCATGAGGTCGTCCTCGAGCGACAGGTAGAACTGGGTCTCGCCCGGATCGCCCTGACGGCCGGAACGGCCGCGCAGCTGGTTGTCGATACGACGGGACTCGTGGCGCTCGGTGCCGATAACGGTCAGGCCGCCGGCGGCAAGCACGCGCTCGCGCTCGGCCTTGCAGGTCTCCTTGGCCTCGGCGTTAAACTGCTCGAGCTGCTCGGGCGTCACGTCCTCCATGGTCAGGCCCTCGTACTCCAGGCGCTCGCGCACCAGCTCGTCGGGGTTGCCGCCCAGCAAGATGTCGGTACCACGACCGGCCATGTTGGTGGCGATGGTCACGGCGCCGTAGCGTCCGGCCTGGGCAACGATGTGGGCCTCGCGTTCATGGTGCTTGGCGTTGAGGACCTCGTGTGCGATACCGCGCTTGGTAAGGGCGGCGGACAGCTTCTCGGAGCTCTCGATGGATACGGTGCCCACCAGGACCGGCTGGCCCTTGGCATGACGACGCTCAACGTCGTCGGCGACGGCATTGTACTTGGCCTGGATGGTGCGGTACACCAGGTCCTCGTGGTCCACGCGCTGCACGGGCTTGTTGGAGGGGATGACCTCGACGGGCAGCTTGTAGATCTCGCGGAACTCGGCATCCTCGGTAAGTGCCGTGCCGGTCATGCCGGAGAGCTTGTCATACAGACGGAAGTAGTTCTGCAGGGTGATGGTGGCCAGCGTCTGGTTCTCCTCGCGCACGAGCACGCCCTCTTTGGCCTCGATGGCCTGGTGCAGGCCCTCGGAGTAACGGCGGCCTTCCATAATGCGGCCGGTGAACTCGTCGACGATCTTGACCTCGCCGTTGGTGACCACGTACTGCTTGTCGCGGTGGAACATGTACTGGGCCTTCAGCGCCTGCTGCAGGTGGTTGACCAGCTGGCCGGAGAGATCGGCGTAGATGTCATCGATACCCAGGCGGCGCTCGATCTTCTTAAGGCCGCGCTCGGTGGCGGCGATGGTGTGCTTGGCCTCGTCCATGACATAGTCGCCCGTGGGCTCGACGTCCTCGGTGGCGGTGAGCATGTCGTGCGACACGTCCTCGCCGCGCTCAAGGCCACGCACGGCACGCGCGAAGTCCTTGTAGGTGCTGGCGGACTTGGTGCCGGCGCCCGAGATGATGAGCGGGGTACGCGCCTCGTCGATCAGGATGGAGTCAACCTCGTCGACGATGGCGTAGTTGTGGCCGCGCTGCACACGCTGCTCGGGGCGGGTAACCATGTTATCGCGCAGGTAATCGAAACCGAACTCGGAGTTGGTGCCGTACGTGACGTCGGCCTGGTAGGCCGGGCGCTTGAGCTCGAGCGGCATGTTGTTCTGGAGCAGACCGACGGTCATGCCCAGGTACTTGTAGATGCGGCCCATCCACTCGGCGTCGCGCTTTGCCAGGTAATCGTTGACGGTAACGACATGCACGCCCTTGCCGGCGATAGCGTTGAGGTAGCCGGCCAAGGTGGAGACGAGCGTCTTGCCCTCGCCGGTCTTCATCTCGGCAATATGACCCTCATGAAGCGCCATGGCGCCAATGAGCTGCACGTCAAAGTGGCGCATACCCATGGTGCGCTTGGAAGCCTCACGCACGGTGGCAAAGGCCTCGGGGAGCATGTCGTCGAGCGACTCGCCGTTGGCGTAACGCTCGCGGAACTTATCGGTCTGGCCGCGGAGTTCCTCCTCGGTCATCTTCTCAAACTGGGGCTCAAGACCGTTGATCTGGTCGACGATCTTGTAGTAGCGCTTAAGGTCCTTATCGGATCCAAAGGACAGCAGCTTTGACATGAATCCCATGTGGTTTTCCTTTTTGGCCATCGCCCACGCCGTGCAGCTGCGGGCGAGTTAAACACAGATGATTGTACTTTAGCCAAACAAGGCGCGGCCTATACGGTCGACCTCGACCGCCACGTAATAACTACGACCAACCTGCCAAAAAGGGACAGGTTTATTTTGGCAGGTTTTATCTGGGCAAACGCCGCCTCTCTGCCATTTGGTGCAATGGAGGCAGGTTGGTTTGCACCAATAAAAAGAAAAGGGCCGCGCACCCAAACGGATGCACGGCCCTTATGCCATGAATGCGAGTGATTCCGCGGCGAGCTATTTACTCAGCGGCCTCGGTGGTCTCGGCCTCGGCAGCGGCCTCCTCGACGGGAGCCTCTGCGGGAGCCTCGGCGGCCTGCTTGGCAGCCTCCTCGGCAAACTTAGCAGCACGCTTAGCCTTCTCGGCAGCCTTGGCCTCAGCGGCGGCCTTGCGGGCGGCCTCGGCCTCAGCAGCCTTGGCGGCCTTGGCAGCCTTGGCCTCCTCGGCCTTCTTGAGCTGGGCGGCAGCGGCGCCACCGAACTTGTCGGCGAAGCGCTGGACGCGTCCACCGGTGTCGACGAACTTCTGCTGGCCGGTGTAGAACGGGTGGCACTCGTTGCAAAGCTCGACCTTCATCTCAGACACGGTAGCGTGCGTCTTGAAGGTGTTGCCGCAGGAGCACGTCACCGTGCACTCGACATACTGGGGATGGATACCCTGCTTCATGGTAGGACTCCTTATTGGTCAGGCGCTGGTTACCGATCAGCGCATAAGGCGTCTTGGTTTCCGACCAAGACAACAAACTCGGCTATGGTACCACGGCGCCGCGTGTCCCACAAAAGGTTCACGGTCTTTTCGGAACGACACGAATCTGACCCATCGAAACACATCTCCACCGTTCCTTCAACTGGGAAAATGCCGTCCCCGGGGCCTGAGAAGGGCCCCGGGGACGTTCGACTGACTGCGGGAACGGCCTTTCCGCTCAATGTGTTCGGCTGAGATCGGAAATCAACCAAACTGAACTAGGTCCAGTTGACATGGTTAAAAACGAGGGGCGACGCTTTTGCGTCACCCCTCGTCCCGGCCGGCTGCTTTAGTTGTACACACGGTAGTTACACTTGAACTGGGTTATGTGTCCATAGTTTGGGCCGTACCAACCCGACGTATAGCCGATTACCTCTGCGCCTAGATAGTCATAGCCCTTGTTGTAGCGAAGCTGACGGTAAGTCGTGTCGTACTCTGCTATGTAAAACAATTTTCCAGAAAAGGCTTTGTACCGGTCCTTAACCGTCGAAGCCATGTACGCGGGTTCGACATCGCCTTTCTCCCCGTTGAGCGCATAGACGGGTGCCGCGATTCCGCATAAAGCCGTTGCCACGAGGATGGCGTAGACAGCCATGCGCGACGCATTGGACTTCAGCTGTTCAAATAGTTTCATGTCATTCAACTCCCTCGTATGTATCGAGGTATTCCTGCTTG
>CATZIG010000086.1 GCA_958419975.1 uncultured Collinsella sp. | reverse complement strand
TCGCCCGCTCGCTACAAACGCTTCGCGTTTGCTTAACGCTCGCGCCCTGCATAGAGTTCGATTCTCCGCGGTACGGACTAGAAATAAAAAGGCAGGTAGATATAAATATCTACCTGCCTGTTACGTATGGTGGAGGCGCGGAGAATCGAACTCCGGTCCACGAAAGCCCCCTGATTGGCATCTCCAAGCTCAGTCGCTGGTTTAGTCTCGGACGCTTTGCACGCAGCGACACGCTCGCGGCGTCCTAACCGGTTCGGTCTTAGCCTGCGCCATACCGATTACGTGCGCAGGAGCATTCCCCTAACATGACGTCGCGCCGGTGTCGGGGAAATCACCGGGTTGACGCGCCGCTATAAACTAAGCAGCGAGAGCCATAGGCTCAAAAGAAGAGTTGTTGTCAATTCAATTTGACGGTACCCCTGTTTAACGAGGCGAGGAGACCTCGGCTTGCTTCCTCTCTCAGAGCTATCGTGTCGAAACCAGTCGCCCCCGAATGTCGGGAAAGTCTGGATGGTATCGGGCACGAATACCCAACACCCGTCGACTTTTCAAGGAACATGCAGGGCGAGCCCCGCTTGTGGAGTGTTATCTTACCACGTTCTGAAAGCGGACAGCTGTTCTATGCACGAGCTGTGAAGACCCCAATGTGCGCCGCACTTCGCACTTTTGCTACCGATCGCGTAACGTATATTTTCGCCAAGCAAAATTGACCCGTCGAAAGGACCGTTATGGATACCAAGCAGCAGCTCGTCAATGCCCTCGCAGGCCTGGGCTCAACCATTACCGAAGCTATGGATGTCATCGAGGGCTTTGTCCCCTGCGGACATCCCGCCCTCACAGTATCGAACGCACTCGTCGCGCTGGACGCCGACGATGATGCAGCTCTCGCCCAGCAGCTTGAGACCGTCGAGGGCTTTATCGACCACGTGAGTGAGAACCGCGGCGTGTCCGCCTACCACAGCATCGAGGTCGAGGTCGCGGGCCCCAAAGCCGATCTGCTCGCAGCAATCCGCGAGGTAGGCGCCCTTATGCAGACCGCAGGCGTCAAGAACACCCAGGTCAACGAGTGGGTCTACCGCAGCCTGGCAGCACTCGACAGCTCCGACGAAAAGGCAGCCGAGCAGCTCGCAGAAAGTCCCGCCATCAAGGCCGAGCTTTTGTAAATAGCAGACGCGGGCCCCTTGGCGCATCGTCGTCCAAGAGGCCCGCAAACAGTTCGCGTCAACCGATAGCCGCGCCACCACGTTCGGCCAAAGCCAGAATCGGCATCATTTGGCGCGGGGTCTTTGCTGCAAGATCGGCATGTTCGAGCAGCTTGCGATCGTTAGTTACCAAGTAATCGACCTGTGCGCGCTTGCACGCGGCGAGCACCAAATTGTCCTCGTAATCGCGATGAAGCGCTAAGTATTTGTCGGCCAGCCAAAGGTCCGACGCATCTGCACCCACGGCCGTGGCGTTTTCGGTCATGTTCCGCACAAACGCCAGCGCCGCATCGCCAATTGCACGGGCAGATGCCTCGTCGAGCGCTCCCCCGCTGGCAAGAACTCTACGCTTCAGCTCGTGTTGGACAACGTACAGCACGTCCTTGGCGATATGCACCGGAAAGAACAGCAACGCCCCCGTCTCCGTCGCCCGCCCAATAAACGCACGCGCGGCAAGCGACTCGGCATGGTCGGCGCAAAACGAATCGACCCATACGTTAGCGTCCACCATGATCTTGAGAGGCGCTCCACTCACTGGATCATCCCCTTTTGGCGATAATGCTCATCCATGGCGTCGGAATAGATTGTGTCCCAACCGCGATCGTCGGATACGGGCGACGCAGCGATGCCCAAATCTGCATAAAGCCGGTCTGCCGCTGCCCACGACGCGGCGAACGGCGTATCGGGCGCGACGGTCTGCTGCCGGTCGTCGACGGCCGCAAGCACTTCCTCGCACTGCCTGCCACCCTGTGCGACCTTGGCCACGACTTTTTTGATGAGCTCGGGCAGTGACCCGCCCGAAAGCCGTAGCACCTCCTCGGCACGGTTCTTGACCTGGCGATCTACGCGAACGTTCACCTGCGCCATGCCGCCAACGGTAGCCATCTCAACCTCACCTTCAGCATTTGCTAGCAGTGCTAGCACAAGCATATATCCGAGCTAACATCTCGTCAAACAAAAGAAGGCCTGCACCCTGGCGGCTGCGGTGCCACCCGAATGCAGGCCATATACTCAATCGAAAACGCTAACGCAGGTAAGCCTTCGCATTGCTCAGGCTGTAGGCAATCGTTGAGCCGTTGTGCAGCAGTGACGACGCCTGCGGAGTAATCATGCCGGTAATACCCAATGCCAACAGCGCCGAGTTGGTGAGCATCACCTTGGAATACGAACTCGTCAGACGGTCGATAAGCCCCTGGCTCATGCGGCGCAGGCGCACGATCGCGGCGAGATCCGTGTCGGTCAGGATGATATCGGCGACCTCCTTGGCGATGTCGCTTCCACCGCCCATGGCCAGACCCACATCGGCCAAACCAAGCGCCGGTGAGTCGTTGACGCCGTCGCCCACCATGGCAACATGGCGCCCCTCGCGCTTAATCCGCTCCACATAGGCGTACTTGTCCTCGGGCAGCAGCTCGGCCTTAAACTCGTCGACGCCTGCCTCGCGAGCAATGCGCTCGGCCGTACGCTCCGAGTCGCCCGTGAGCATGACCACGTGCTTAACGCCCAACGCGTGCAAGTCGGCGATGGCCTCGCGGACCCCGGGCTTAAGCGGGTCCTCGATACCGAGCACGCCCACAACGGTGCCGTCGACCGCCAGATACAGCGGCGACAGCCCCTGCATCTGGAGCTCGATTTGCTCCTTAATGTCGGACTCGAGTTGCGCACCCTCATCCTCGAATACAAAGTGCGCGGAGCCGATGATGGCGCGACGCTCCTCAATGGACGAAGCGATGCCGTGTGCCACGATGTACTCGACCGCAGCGTGACGCTCGCGGTGCTCGAGTCCACGCTCGCGAGCAGCGTTGACGACGGCGCGCGCCACCGGATGCGGGAAATGCTCCTCCAGGCAGGCAGAAAGGCGCAGGACCTCGTCCTCGCTCCAGCCGTCGGTCGTGAGCACGCAAGCCAGGCGCGGCTGCGCCTCGGTCAGCGTACCGGTCTTATCAAACACAATGGTGTCGGCCTTGGCAAACGACTCAAAGTACTTCGCGCCCTTGACCATCACGCCCATCTTGGCAGCATCGCTCATGGCGGTCATGACGGCGACGGAACCCGTGAGCTTGAGTGCGCACGAGTAGTCGACCATCAGCGCCGCCGAGGTCTTGATGAGGCTGCGGGTGGTAAGCGCAACCAGGCCCGCGAGCAGGAAGTTCCACGGGACGATCTTGTTGGCAAGGTCCTCCATATGCGACTGGCCCTCGGACTTGAGCGAGTCGGCCGTCTGCACGAGCGAGACGATCGAGCGGAGCTTGGTCTGAGCCGTATTGGCGCGCACACGCACCAAGATGCCGCCGTCTTCCACGACGGTGCCGGCGAACACGTCGTCGCCCACGCTGCGCTCGACGGCCAGCGGCTCGCCGGTCAGGGTCGCTTGGTTGACCATAGCGCTCCCCTGCTCGACAACACCGTCGATGCAAATGGACATGCCAGTGCGCACGGCGACCAGGTCGCCGGGCTCAAGCTCGGTCGCGGCAACGCTTACCTCGGTGTCGCCGACGACCTTCTGCGCCTTGTCGGGCACATCGAGCAGCGAGTTGATGAGCTCGTTTTCGCTCATGGCGCGGGTGTAGTCCTCGAGCAGCTCGCCCACGTTGAGTAGGAACATCGTCTGGCCCGCGGTGTCGACGTCGCGTTTGACGAACGAGATGCCGATGGCCGAAGCGTCGAGCACGGGAACGGTCAGGCGCGGCCGCGCCAGCTCATGAAGGGCAGCGCGCAAAAATGCCATATAACCGGCCACGACAAATACCGCACGCAGCGGCGTAGGCAAGAACCAGCGACGTGCGTAATGGGCACCGACGAGTGTCGCCAGGTCCATAACGAGTTTGTGCTTGCGCGGCTCGAGTTGCATCACGTAGCCCGACTTGGCATCGGCGATAGCTTGAGCATCGAGTGCGCCCAGGGCGTCGAGCACGCTTGCGCGGCGCGGCTCGTCGTACTCCAGCGCCATCTGGCCAATGCGGCCATACACGCGCACCTTGTGCACGCCATCGATGTCGCCGCCAAGCTTAAGAAGTGCATCGAGATCGCTCTCTGGCACAGGACCCGCCAATTGAAGACGGGTCCTGCCGGGGATCTCGCTAATAATCGAGAATCTCATAGTTTGTGCCTGGGAGCGTTACTCAGCTGCCTCGTCAGCAGCGGCCTCGCTCTGGGTGATGTAAGCAGCCTCGGCAACCATGTCATCGACATTGGCCTTGGCCTGCTCGACCATGTCCTGGTAGCCGTTCTTGATGCGCATGCCGCACGCGATACCCTGCACGCAGGCATTCTTGACCGGAGCGCTGGTAAGCAGCTTGATGCCGGCCGTGCCAAGCAGAAAACCGCCACCGACAAGCAGGGTATTGAACGTCGACTTCTTCATGTTGCTTCTCCCTTTTGCCGCATTGGACGCGGCACGGTGCCTCAGCACCCGAGTAAACAAGTTTGCTCGAGCACACTTTTGGAAAATAGTTTAGTTTATCTAACTATTAAGGTCAACAAAGGTTAACTTTTTGGAAACTATGGGGGTGAACTCAATATGACAAAGGGACTGCCCCTTTGTCACATTCCTACAGCTGCCAGTCCGCCGACTCCTTTTGCAGTGCGACCATACGGGCAAATTCTCCACCTGCTGCCTTGAGCTGCGCCGGAGCGCCCTGCTCGGCAACCACACCATCCTTGAGTACAACGATTTTGTCGGCATTTTCCACCGTACGCATACGGTGAGCAATAACGATAACCGTCTTGCCCGCGAGCAGGCGGGAAAGCGCCTGCTGAACCACGGTCTCGTTCTCGACGTCCAGGCTCGCCGTGGCCTCGTCCAAAAGGACGATGGGGGCGTCCTTAAGCAGCGCACGAGCGATGGAGATGCGCTGGCGCTCGCCGCCAGACAGCTTGGAGCCGTTCTCGCCGATCATGGTGTCGTAGCCCTGCGGCATGCGGTTCACGAACTCGTCGCAGTTGGCGGCACGCGCAGCCGCAAGCACTTCCTCATCGGTGGCATCACGACGCCCGAGGCGGATGTTCCCCATCACCGTGTCGTCAAAGAGCAGTACGTCTTGGAACACAATGGCGTAGTCGCGCAGGAGCACCTCGGGATCCACGCTCGCAACATCCACGCCACCCACGGTAACCTTGCCCGCGGTGGCATCCCAAAAGCGCGCGGCCAGGCGGCTCACCGTAGACTTACCGGAACCCGAAGGACCGACCAGTGCCGTAACTTCGCCTTCCTTGGCGGTAAAGCTCACATCGGTAAGAACTTTCTCGCCGGCGCGGCCGTCCTCGCCCGCACCATATCCAAATGCCACGTGATCGAACACCACATCGTGGCCCGCGGGCTCAAATTTCTCGCTGCCCCGCGCCACGGGCTCTTCCATGATGGAACGCATGCGCTTGGCAGACGACTCGGCGGCAAACAGCTCGGACATTAACATTAACGCCTGGTCAAAAGGCGCATAGATGCGGCTCACCATAAGCAGGAAGGCAAACATCACCAAAAAGTCGACCTGCCCGGAGGCGACCATCGCGGCGCCCGTGACCAGCGTGGTGGCAATGCCCAGACGCAGGATGGCAAAGGCGGAGTTGACCAAAAGCCCGTTAGCGAGCTCGCCCTTGGTGGTCTCATGCTCCTCGGCATCGATCACGGCGTTGAGCCCCTCAAGATAATGGGCCTCCTGGTTGGTGGCGCGGATCTCGCGAACGCAGTCGAGCGTCTCTTGAATAGCCTCGGTAACCTTGACCTTCTCGGCACGCACGCGATCGAACACCGGAGTCATGGGGCCGCGTGTTAGATACAGCACGGCAAAGGCCACGGGAACGCTCCAAAACGCCGCGATCGCCAGCTGCCAGCAAAAGAACAGCGACGCCACGAACACAATGGCGCTTGCGATGATGGCGCTCCAAAGCTCTCCCAGCACGTGGCTGTAGGCGTGCTCCATGGCCTGGACGTCACCCATGATGGTCTCGGTTAAATCGGCCAGATCACGACGACCAAAAAACGACAGCGGCAGTTTGCGCAAGCGCTCGGCAATCTCCATACGCTGCTTGCCGCACTCCTCGTAAAAGATGCAGTAGGTGTAGTAATACTGCTGCCAGTTAGAGGCAAAGAGCAACACGAAAAAGACCAGGAGCCCGCCCACGATCGGCAGGGCATCCGGCAGGTCAGCCCCGCTGGCGAGATGCTCGACAAAACCGGCCATAACCAGGAATAAAAAGCCCATGCCGGCCATGGTAATGAGATTAGTGAGCGTGGTCCAGAAAATGCCGCGTTTTACGCCGGCGACGCCTTTATCGGATAGGAAATACTTCTTTTGGAATGAGGCGAACATTTAGGCCTCGCCTCCCTTCGTGACGACGGCATCCGCGGTCGCTGCAGTGATTTTCCAGCTCGCGGCCTGTTCGTATTCGGCCCACATCTTGGCATACAGACCCTCTTGGGACAGCAACTCGGCATGGGTACCCGACTCCTGCACGCTGCCCTGGTTGAGCACCACGATTTGGTCTGCGCCCACTACAGTCGAGAGTCGGTGCGCAATCATAATGACCGTGCGACCCGCCGCCAGCTTGCTAAAGGCGCGCTGGATGAGCGCCTCGTTCTCGGGGTCGGCAAACGCCGTGGCCTCATCGAGCACCACGATAGGCGCGTCTTTAAGGATCGCGCGGGCGAGTGCCACGCGCTGGACCTCGCCGCCCGAAAGATAAGCTCCGCCGGCACCGAGCATGGTATTGATACCCTGTGGGAGCTTGGCCACAATATCGTCGCACTGAGCTGCGGAGAGGGCCGCACGCACTTCGTCGTCAGTGGCCGTAGGCTTGGAGGCGCGCACGTTATCGGCAAGTGTTTGCCGGAACAGCTGGTTGGTCTGGAACACAAAGGCAACCTGGTCCATAAGCTCGTGCGGATCCATATCGCGAACGTCCACACCGCCTACGAGCACTCGACCCGAGGAGACATCCCAAAAACGCGGGATCAGGCTTGCGCAGGTTGACTTACCGCCACCCGAGGGACCCACCAGGGCGAGGGTGCTACCAGCGGGAACGCTGAAACTCACATGGCTAACGGCAGGTGCTTCGGCACCCTCGTACGTAAAGCTCACGTCCTCAAATCGCACGTCGCCGCCGGCAGGATGCTTGGGTTGCGCGGGCACGGAGAGCCGCTTGGAATCCATGACGCTTCGAATACGAGCCAGCGAATCGGCACTCATCTGAGAGGCCTCGCCCACAAACATGAGCTTGGTCATGGCCGTCGGCACCACGGCCGAAAATATCGCGTAAAACGTGAAGTTGGCCATAAAATGCGCGAAGTCCGTCTCGCCCGGCGCCAACAGCAACGCCACGGGCAACAGGAATGCCACAAGACCATTGAGCGCGGTAAGGTTGAGTACCTGCGGACCTCGACAGAACGTGCCCGAATAGTTTTGTGCCATGTCGGCGTATTCGGCGATCGCATCGTGGAAAGCCTTAAAGGAGTAGACCGTCTGCTGAAACACCTTGACCACGGGGATGCCGCGTACGTATTCGGTGCCGGTCTTGTTCATCTTGACCAGCGCTCCCATGTAGGCCTTCATAAACTCGCCGCCCTTGCCGCCCATCATGACGGCCACGGCGCCAAACGAAATGGCCACCGAGATGAGGCATGCCGCGCCCAAGCGCCAATCGAGGGCGAAAAGCAGCACGAGCAAGCCCACGACCATGGCGACGGCGCCTGCGATATCGGGCAGCATGTGTGCGAGCAAAGTCTCGGTGGAG
>CATZIG010000085.1 GCA_958419975.1 uncultured Collinsella sp. | reverse complement strand
GGCAGCAGATGATGTTCGCACAGCGAGTAGAACGTGATGTCGCGCTCGATAACCAAATCGTTCGAAGCGACGGCAAAGGTTTTGGACAGGTGCTCCTCGGCACTCTGGTCCATACCGCCGGCGATCTCACCATACATACGGGCAACGCGCGCCGGGGTCTCCAGCAGGCCCTCACGAGTTGGGTCCTCGCCTATGCCCTCAAGCAACAGCTTAATGGCGGCCTCGACTTTTTCCTGATCGATCATCTGGGCCTCACTTTTCCGATTTTGCGTTCGCGCTATGGTACCACGCCCTTTGGCATCGGCCACAAGCTACATAGTATGGGTCGAATAGACTGGATCGTCCCGCCAAAGTTCAACCGCATCACAAAGCGCAACGCCCTCGCGCACAGCACGGGCGCGCGTGGCGTTCATATCAATCACGCGCTGATTGCTCGAGCCCCTAAAGCGCAACGAGATATCGTACAAATCCTGAACGAACGGGCCGTCCACCAACATGTCGAGGCAGGCCAGGATACGGTTCGTCACCTCGGTATGATGGCGACCGCCCGGCATAAGCTCCTCGAGCACGTCGCCGGTAAAGCACCAAATGGTCTTGCCCGACCCCGCGGGATAGGCCGCACGCACGCGTTCGATAAAGTCAACAAGCCCCACCTGATTCTCGGGCTCCATAGGCTCGCCGCCCAGAATCGTCAGGCCATCGATAAAGGGATGGTCGAGGCTCTCGATAATCTTGTCCTCGACGGCACGATCGAACGTTTCACCCGCGGCAAAGTCCCACGCGACGGAGTTAAAGCAATTCTTGCACCCGCGACGGCACCCGCTCACAAACAGAGAAGTACGAACGCCTTCCCCATCAGCAATGTCGAAATACTTAATGTTCGCGTAGTTCATAGGTAACTCTCCCGGGAGGCCGGGACATATCATCCCGTCCTCAAACATTCTCGGCCTTCGGCCTGCGAAACTGCGGGCGGGACGATATGTCCCGGCCTCATGCAAAGGGTAACTCAATGAACGAAGCGAACATCGAGCATAGGGTTCGAGATCTAATAAAAACTGGGTTGCGGCTCAACCGCCATCGCAAGTAAATCGCAGCTGCAGCACGAATTATCTCCGCTAAGAACTTCGAGGAGTGAGCAGACCGCACGCTGCATCTCAGCTACGTCAACTTGGCCGCCCCGTAGCGAGGCCCCGGACCTTTGCTCGATATGAGTTCCGCACGAACAGGAGGCGCCAGTGGCGCCTCCGTCGTGAGCCAGGACTGTCCGAAATAGCGAGTAAAGGTCCGGGGCCTCGCTACGGGGCGGCCTGGGATGATTATTAGAGATGCAACACGCGGTCGCGGATCTCCTCGGTTCGGCCCTGGTTCCAGAACTGGGTACCGATGTAGCCGCACGTACGACGGGCGACATTCATCTTCTCCTGATCGCGGTTGCCGCAGTTGGGGCACTCCCACACCAGCTTGCCGTCATCCTCGACAATCTTGATCTCACCGTCGTAGCCGCACACCTGGCAGTAGTCGCTCTTGGTGTTGAGCTCGGCGTACATGATGTTGTCGTAGATGTACTGCATCACGCGAATGACAGCCTTGAGGTTGTCCTGCATGTTGGGAACCTCGACGTAGGAGATGGCACCGCCCGGCGAAAGCTGCTGGAACATACCCTCGAACTTGAGCTTGTCGAATGCGTCGATCTCCTCGGACACGTGGACGTGGTAGCTGTTGGTGATGTAGCCCTTGTCCGTCACGCCCGGGATGATGCCAAAACGACGCTGCAGGCACTTGGCGAACTTGTAGGTCGTCGACTCAAGCGGGGTACCGTACAGCGAGAAGTCAATATCGCTTTCGGCCTTCCACTCCGCGCACTTGTCGTTCATGCGCTGCATGACGGCCATGGCAAAGGGCGTGCCCTCCTTCTCGGTGTGGCTGTGGCCCGTCATGTACTTAACGCACTCATACAGGCCGGCATAACCCAGACTAATGGTGGAGTAACCGCCCACGAGCAACTTGTCGATCGTCTCGCCCTTCTTCAGGCGGGCGAGGGCACCGTACTGCCAAAGAATCGGTGCGGCATCCGAAAGCGTACCCATCAGACGCTCATGACGGCACAGCAGGGCGCGGTGGCACAGCTCAAGGCGCTCGTCGAAGATCTTCCAGAACTTATCCATGTCCTGATGCGAGCTCAGCGCGACATCGGGCAGGTTGATGGTCACAACGCCCTGGTTAAAGCGACCGTAGTACTTGGGCTTGTTCGGGTCATAGTTCAGCGCGTTGGCCACGTTGTTAAATCCGTTACCGGAGCGGTCGGGCGTCAGGAAGCTGCGGCAACCCATGCAGGTATAGCAGTCGCCGTTGCCCGCGGTCTCGCCCTTCGACAGCTTGAGCTCGCGCATCTTCTTCTCGGAGATGTAGTCGGGCACCATGCGCTTGGCGGTGCACTTCGCAGCCAGCTGAGTCAGGTAGAAGTACGGGGAATCCTCGTGAACGTTATCGTCCTCGAGCACGTAGATGAGCTTGGGGAACGCCGGGGTGATCCACACGCCGGCTTCGTTCTTAACGCCCTCATAGCGCTGACGAAGCGTCTCCTCCACAATCATGGCAAGGTCATGCTTCTCCTGGGGCGTACGGGCCTCATTGAGATACATAAAGACCGTCACGAACGGCGCCTGGCCATTCGTGGTCATAAGGGTCACGACCTGATACTGAATCGTCTGAACGCCGCGACGGATCTCGTCACGCAGGCGGTCCTCAACAACCTCGCGGACCTTTTCGGGAGATGCGGAAACGCCGAGCTCCTCGAGCTCGCGGGCGACCTCGCCGCGAATCTTTTGACGGCTCACCTCGACGAACGGGGCAAGATGGGTCAGCGAAATCGACTGGCCACCGTACTGGGAGGAAGCAACCTGAGCGATGATCTGCGTCGCGATGTTGCAGGCAGTCGAGAAGCTGTGCGGCTTCTCGATCAGCGTGCCCGAAATAACAGTACCGTTCTGGAGCATATCCTCCAGGTTCACCAGGTCGCAGTTGTGCATGTGCTGGGCAAAGTAGTCCGAATCATGGAAGTGAATCAGACCCTCATTGTGAGCATCCACAATCTCCTGGGGCAGCAGCACACGCTGGGTCAGGTCCTTGGAGATCTCGCCGGCCATGTAGTCACGCTGAACGGAATTGACGGTCGGGTTCTTGTTGGAGTTCTCCTGCTTGACCTCTTCGTTGTTGCACTCAATCAGCGACAGAATCTTGTCGTCGGTCGTGTTCTTCTGGCGCTTCAGGCTCTGAACATAGCGATAGATGATGTAATGGCGAGCGACCTCGTAGCAGTCGAGACGCATAATCTCGTCCTCGACCAGATCCTGAATCTCCTCGACCGACACGGTGTGGCCCGCGTTCTCGCATGCCTCGGCGACGTTTTGTGCCGCGTAAACCACCTGGCGGTCGGTAAGACGAGAGCTCTCCTCGACCTCCAAGTTTGCGGCGCGGATGGCATTGACAATCTTATCGATGTCAAAGACAACCTCGGTGCCGCTGCGCTTGATGATCTTCATCCTCTTGCCTCTTTCGCGTCGAAATCGTATTGCGCTTCAGAGCCAAACGATGCCCGGCAGGGCTTGCCCCTGTCTTGCGGCGCCGTCGCGCAATCTGTGTTTTCGAAAACCATAGGCCCTCATGCGGACAATCCTCGCAGCCAATCAAGGGGCTCGAAGATCCATCCAAATGGGGCGAATAAGGTCCTCGTTCTCTGTCCGCCATCTATCATACGACAAAGAGGCATCTATATCCTGTATTCTTTTTTTAGGTCAAACACAACATATAGTGTTTCAGCAGGTCAAAGCAATTAGTCATTTTGCAGACGCATTAATTATGAGGGGTTCTTGGCAAGTCGGTAAAACGTTACCAACACGGCTACCTGCATGGCAGTTATAAAACCCCCTTAGTCAAGCCGCTGACAAATCCTACCAAAACCAAGCCGCTCACGCCAAAAGAATCCAAAAGATTATGCTTGACCAACATGTTGCGGTCACGGTCGGCCAGGACGTATGCAACCTGCCGGCACCTCTACGGGGACCTTGGATCAATATTTGCTGGCATATTTGACGGCGTGCTTGGTAGCAAAACAAAACAGCTCAGAGGACATAGCCTCTGAGCTGCGAACATTTGGTGGGCGTTAGAAGATTTGAACTTCTGACCTCTTCCGTGTCAGGGAAGCGCTCTCCCCCTGAGCTAAACGCCCAAATGGAGCGGACAACGGGGCTCGAACCCGCGACCCCAACCTTGGCAAGGTTGTGCTCTACCAACTGAGCCATGTCCGCTTGCGGATTATTAATTTACGCGAGTTGTCCAAAAGACGCAAGTACTTTTTTCAAAAAACTTGTCTGCCGCATGTTCTTAGTAGCTAAACGCGCTAAAGCGATTGGCTAGGCACACGATTCCAGTGCTCCGCTAAACAGCTTCACCATCTGCACGCGCGTGCCGGCGCCGTCCGTACGACGAGCAACCTCCACGTTATCGACGAGCATACGCATAAGCTTGATGCCACGGCCGCGTTCCTCGGATGCGACCGGTTCGCTCGTTTCATCGATAGAATAGCCGGCACCTCGATCAAGCACCTCAACCACAACGCGATCGCCATAGGCCTGAACCGTCAGGACGCACCCGATACCGCCCGCATGGTCATAGGCATTACCCAGCGCCTCCCCCGACGCCAATGCGACATCGTAGCGCTCGTCACGGCGCAACGGGAGCGATTCAAGGAGTTCGGCGATGCGATGTCGGTAGTATGGAAGATTCTCGATACCCTGACGGACCTCGACGCTCTTACTCCAGCGAGGCAGCTCCCCCACCGGAATGGCGGGAATAGACTCCCGTGCCGGCCCCGCGACATGAAGGATATCGACAAGACGAGCAATCTCCAAAAAGCGAACAACTTCACCTGATGCATTGACGAGCGAAAGCAGGCCTTCTCGCCTCATGAGCTCACGAGCGCGCGTAAGCAGGAATGCCAAGCCCGTCGAATCGATAAAGCTAACAGCCTGACAGTTGATGACGACACGACGCACGCCGCGGCCAATCAAAGCATCCAACCGCCGACGCAGCGCAGGCACCGTGGCGATGTCGATATCGCCTGGTGGCGTCAAAACCGCTATGTCATTCCACTCATTCATACGACCATGGTTCCCCAAAAGAGCTTGTTCGATGCATGCGTTTCCGCAACCGTGCGGATTCGACGCGCCCAGCGTCGCTGTTTAGGACCGGCCCCGTAAAAACTCAAGGGACACCAATGCAATGTCATCGTCCAGCGCCGATTCGGTAAATCGGTCAAGCTCGCCCAAGACCTTGCCGCAGATTCCCGATACGCCCTCACCCGAGACAGAGAGCAGAAGGTCACGAAGGCGCTGCTCACCAAAGAACGCTCCGGTGCGGTCGCGGGCCTCAATCGTTCCGTCCGTATACATGAAGAGCATGTCGCCGGGAGCGAACGTAAACACGCCTGTCTCGTACACCATGCTCTCAAAGGCACCGATTACGCCCGATTGGCATCCAAGCAGCTCGACCTCTCCCCCACGGGCCTCGCCGCCACCCAGCGGCATCGACTCTGGCCTAATGACCATGGTCGGAGGATGGCCCGCCGAACAATACGTTGCGCGTCCGGCTTTAAGGTCAATCTTGGCGATAAAGGCCGTCACGAACGTCTCGACCCTCGAAAAGCCCATGAGCATGCTGTTAAGGGAGCGTGCCATGCGGGCCGGGCCAGCGCCCTCCCAGGCATATGCCGTCAGGGCCGTCTTGACGAGCGCGGACATCGATGCGGCCTCAATGCCTTTGCCAGACACATCACCCAAAATCATGACGGCGCAGTCGTCGGGAAGTCGGATGAGCGTATAGAAATCGCCGCCGACCAACGCCGAGTTCGTGGCCGACAGGTACACCGAATCGGTTGCGATACCCGGAACATCCCCCAGGGAATTTCTCATGCCGATCTGGAGGGTCTGAGCGATATGGCGCTCCTCGCGCTTTTGAGATTCGCCTTCGTAGATCAGTTCAAAGTCATGCGCCAAGTGCACCAAGTAGTCATATTCAAGGTCATCAATCGGCTCTTGGCTACCATCACGAAGCAGCAGCGCGCGCGTCGTCGGGCTCTTCGCAACAGAAGCAGGAACAATCGCGTCGTTACTGTGCTTGCCATCACCCTCAGAGCGCGGGCGCCCCGCCTCGATGCCGGAGTCGACGTAGAGACCTTGACAAGGCAGACCATGCGCCCTAAGCCAGCCTCCCATAGGCATCGATTCGTCAACGCGAGTTATATGAACGTGTTTAAGGTCCTCGGCACTCGTACCGCCCAAAACAGATGCCTCAAAGCCATCAGGGCCAGCCCCCAGACGTGCCGCTGGCGCCGTCGTGGAAAAGAAAAGCTTCTCAGGGTCGTCCGGCAAGGCAACGCGACTGCCGCCTTCAAAATCTATGACGTAGGAATCCAGACTGGCGTCATACTCAACAGGGCAAAAATGGCAGTTAAGCATATTGCAGATCTCGGACGATACCGCCTGGGTAGCCGCGGCAGAATCGTCTAGAAAGGTAAACAACTCATCACGCAAGACATTGAGCGAGCGGCCAAGCTCGGCCGTGCGACGGGAGCGAAGGCTCGATGCCATGCCGACCAGCTGGATAGACAGGTAATCGCAAATGACCTCGAGCACATTAACGTCATAGGCAAGCGGTGCCTGAGGGCGTTTCCAACCAACTTCCAGCACGCCAAGGATCTGCGTACCGTAAAAAACGGGAAGACAGATCTCGCTGCGGTACGGAGGCATATCCTGCATACGCAACAGGTGCTTAGAACGATTGTCCAGGTCCATAAACATACCGGAGGCGGCCTTATCACCCTTAAGGTCCTGTTGAATCGACAAGCGACAGGCACGCGACTCACGAAGAACATACGTCGGAATGCCAGCGCCATACGGCAAAAACTCAGGCAGGTAGCTGTCGTACAGCTCCTTGGAAACACCGCGAAGTTTAAAACCGCCGCTCTCAGAAAAATAGATAGCAGCACCCGAAGCATCGAGCGTTCCTACAAGCTGGTTCAAAACGGTATCAAGTAGGCTGGGCAGCTCATCGGAGCCCACGGTACTCATAATGACCGAGAGCGTGCCAGAGAGGCGCTTGTTAGCCACTCTAAGCTCCGAAAGAGCACGCTTGAGCTGACGGTCGTGCGAATACTGTTCTTCGATGCTATGGAGCGCCACCAGGACACGTGGCGCGCGGCGCCCAAAGATGCGTGGAGGCGTTACGGAGCCTGCACGAACCAAGACGGGGATAAAGGAGCCGTCACTCAGCTTGAGCATCAATTCGTTCTCGGAGCCATCAGTTTCAAATGGCAGACGATGTTCCGTCGCACGTTCAAAAGCGGACGAGTACAGGACGTCTTTAACATCTCCACCAATGACGTCGGCGCGTTCCTCGCACATCAAACCAAGTAAGCGATTATTCACATGCAGAATGGTTCCGTCGAGCTCGCAGATGATGACAGCATCGCTCGTGATCTCGACTAGTTGGGCAACGTCTGCCCACTCGTTGTGTTCAAGCGTTTCCATCGTGGACCCCGCCGTCTATCGGTAACAAAAAAGCCTCCGAAGAGGCTTCTCAAATGCGATGGTGTCGGAGGCGGGACTTGAACCCGCATGACCAAAAAGCGGTCACTAGCACCTCAAGCTAGCGCGTCTGCCAATTCCGCCACTCCGACATGCTATGTTGTTGATTCACGGTTCGTTTTGTTGGACCCGCGCGTTCAACGAGGAAGATAATAACCTATGATTCGAGAACTGTGCAAGCACTTTTTTCAAAAAAGTTTACGAATTTGTAAATGCGCTGGTAGATCTATATGTTCGGCCCCGAATCGGTGTTGCCTCCCGGCGCGGCCTCGGGCATGAGCGATATTTTGCTTCGCACTTCGTGCTGCAAAATATCGCTCCCCCTGCGGAATGCGCCGGGAGGCAACACCGATTCGGGGCCTGCACATACGTACTTCAGACACAGTTCTCGAACATGTTCTGGGGCTGATGCAAATTTGGTGGCTCGGCAAAGCCGAGCCCTTATATGGG
>CATZIG010000084.1 GCA_958419975.1 uncultured Collinsella sp. | reverse complement strand
CTGCGGCGTAGCGGGCTTGTACGCGGCTCTCAACCTGCCGACGAGCACGCGCGTGATCATGCTCTCCAAGGGCGCTGTCGACGAGTGCGATTCGATGCTCGCGCAGGGCGGCATCTGCGTGCTGCCCGAAGGCTCGGACTACGATGCCTTCTTTGAGGACACCATGCACGCCGGCCACTACGAGAACCGCCGCGAGAGCGTCGACATCATGATTCGCTCGAGCCGCTCGGTCATCAACGACCTGCTGGCGATGGGCGTGGACTTTGAGCGCAAGGCCGACGGCAGCCTCAATTTTACCCGCGAGGGCGCACACAGCCGTCCGCGCATTGCCTTCCATGCCGATATCACCGGCAAGGAGATTACGACCAAGCTGCTTCAGGCTGTCCGCAAGCTGGACAACGTGCAGATTTTGGAGCACGTGGCCATGACCGACATCCTGACGGGCGAGCGTGACGGCGCCACGGTGTGCACCGGTATCGTCGCCGTTCCCGTGGACGAGAACAACTCGGTTCGTCCCGCCGACGAGCTGGTAAATGCCGCCGAGGGCGCGCATGCCGGCGAGCCGTTTAAGATCCATGCCCGCCACACGCTGTGGGCAACGGGCGGCATCGGCGGCGTATACGACCATTCGACCAACTACCCGCAGCTCACGGGCGACGCCTGCTACATCGCTCAGGAGCATGGCATTAAGATGGAGCACCTGGACTACGTGCAGATCCATCCCACGGGTCTGTTCTCGCCGCAGCCGGGTCGCACGTTCCTGATCAGCGAGAGCTGCCGCGGCGAGGGCGCGATTTTGCTCAACGCCGCCGGCGAGCGTTTTACCGACGAGTTGCAGCCGCGCGACGTTGTCGCCGCCGCCATCCGCGAGCAGATGAAGCAGGACGGCACCGAGCACGAGTGGCTGAGCTTTGCCCCCGTCGAGCGCGACGTGGTGACCGGGCACTTTGCCAACATTCGCGCGCGCTGCCTGGAGGACGGCCGCGACATCTTGGACGAGCCCATTCCCGTTACGCCGACGCAGCACTACTTTATGGGCGGCGTGTGGGTCGACAAGGACGGCCGCACCTCGATGCCCGAGCTCTACGCCGCGGGCGAGACGGCCTGCAATGGCGTTCACGGCAAGAACCGCCTTGCATCAAACAGTCTGCTCGAAGCACTGGTCTGGGGTCGTCGCGCCGCGTGGTACATGCGTACCGGCGAGTCGCTGGCCGTGGAGCAGGCGGGCGATCCCGCGCTCGATGGCCGTCATCGCGCCCTGAGCGCCGACGCCCTGGCAATCGATGATTTGGCCCGTGCCGCCGGCACGCAGGCCGTGGAGGAGTAGACCATGAATCCCATTACCATGAAGCTCGTCGTCGATGATCTGATTCTGCAGGCTCTGCGCGAGGACATTACGTTTGAGGACGTGAGCACGGCGAGCGTGTGCCCCACGGCGCGTCCCGCCACGGTGGAGCTTATCGCCAAAGCCGATGGCATCATCGCCGGCCTGGATGTGTTCGCTCGTACCTTTGAGCTGCTGGATTCGCAGAGCTCGGTGCTGCTCGACGTTGCCGATGGCGACGAGGTGCACGCCGGCGACCATGTGGGTCAGGTGCGCGGCGATGCGCGCGTGCTGCTTTCGGGTGAGCGCGTGGCGCTCAACTACCTGCAGCGCATGAGCGGCATCGCTACCTATACACACAGCATGGCCGCGGCGCTCGAGGGAACCAAGACCGTGCTCGTCGACACGCGCAAGACCACGCCGGGCATGCGCGTGTTTGAGAAGGCGGCGGTTGAGATTGGCGGCGGCAGCAACCACCGCTACAACCTGTCGACGGCCGTCATGCTCAAGGACAACCACATCGATGCCGCCGGCGGCGTGACGCGTGCGATCGAGATGGCGCGCGCCCATGCGTCGTTTACCACGACGGTCGAGATTGAGTGCGAGAACCTGGACATGGTGCGCGAGGCCGTGGAGGCCGGCGCCGACATCATCATGTTCGACAACATGACCCATGACGACATGACCGCCGCGATTGAGCTTATCGCCGGTCGCGCCAAGACCGAGTGCTCGGGCAACGTGGACGCCGACAACATTCGCGCCCTGGCCGATCTGGGTGTCGACTATATTAGCTCGGGCGCCCTGACGCACTCTGCGCCGATCCTCGACCTCTCGCTTAAGCACCTGCGTCTGCTGGACGGTAAATAATGAACGCCCGCGAGCGTCGCCGTGCCATCATGGACGTGCTCGAGGTGGCCAAGGAGCCCGTTTCGGGCAGCGCACTTGCCCGCGAGGTTGGCGTGAGCCGTCAGATCGTGGTTCAGGATATTGCCCTGCTGCGTGCCGATGGGCACGATGTCGTGGCCACCAACCGTGGTTATGTGCTGCAGGAGGCCCCCAGCAGCCCCGCCGTGCCCACGCGCTTGGTCAAGGTTCGCCACAGCGTGGAGCAGGCAGGCGATGAGCTCACGAGTATCGTCGACGCCGGCGGCGCCGTGCTCAACGTGATCGTCAATCACCGCGTGTACGGCAAGATCACGGCCGACCTGGACATTCGCAATCGTCGAGATGTCGAGCGCTACCTGCACGATATCGAGAGCGGCAAGAGCTTTCCGCTACTAACGGTGACGAGCGGCTATCACTTCCATCGCATTGCGGCGGAGGACGAACAGACCCTCGACGAGATCGAGGCGATGCTCAAGGAAAAAGGCTACCTAGCAGACCTGATGCCCTACGAAGACGATTTGTCCTAGTCGACGCCGCATCTATAAGTTGCGGTGAAATAGTTCCTAAAATCGGCATCCAAGACATAAAACAGAACTATTCCACCGCAACTGCCAAGGGTCCCGCTCCAAATTAGCTGCCCACATATGCAAAAGGAGGCCTCCGCGGCGATGCGGAAGCCTCCTTTTTTTGTGCACGGTGTACTTTTGAGTGTGCAAGTGGGGGAGTTGTTACTCCTCGACGATCTCGGTGATCGCGCCAGCGGGGCAAGCGTCCTGGCAAGCGCCACAGGCGACGCAGGAGTCCTCGTCAGCGACGGTAGCGACGTCCTGGAGCTCCAGAACGCCAGCGGGGCAGGAGTCGACGCAAACGCCACAAGCGATGCACTCGTCGGCATCAATTACGGGATGAGCCATGGTAGTTTCCTCTCTGTTGACCGACGCTACAGGCGATGCGCGCCGGTTTGATTCGGGCAAAAACATACCACGGGAGCGACCGTTTGCAATACCCTCTGGCCGGCATCTTCATACCGTTCGCCGAGTATGCCAAGGTTTACTAAAAAACGCGCAGGTGGGGCCGTTGAGCTGCATAAATGTTAGCTAAAGGTGACTTGAAATATTGGGCGATTGAGCGTGCTTGCGGAAACCGCATCCCATTATTTTGTCGAAAAACGGGTTGCAGTTTCCGGTTAGGCCCGCTAGCGGAAAATGCGAGCCGGTATCAGCTCTCAAAACGGGATACGGTTTCCGGTTGAGCCTTCAGACGGAAACTGCGACCCGGAATCCACGCTCAAACCGGGATGAGCTTTCCGCAAGACGGCCCCCAGGCACCCCCGGACGCAAACCTCAGCCATCTCTACATAGATCTCGATAGATTTGCCGAGAACTCAAACAGTGCGTCTACCTGCGCATTTAAGAACCTAAACTCTCAGCAATAAGAAATCTTATATGAATTGACTTAGATTTTGTATATTCCGGCCCATAAGGGGATACACTACATCCTGAAAGACAAGCCGAAGCGCCGCGCGACAGATCGTCGAGGCGGCGCGAACGCAAAAGAGAGAGGGAATTTCTAATGAGTAAGATTCTTGGTATCGACCTTGGTACTACTAACTCCGCTATGGCCGTCCTCGAGGGCGGTTCTCCGACCATTATCGTGAACGCCGAGGGCGACCGCACCACCCCGTCCGTCGTGGGCTTCCGTGCCGACGGCGACCGCGTCGTTGGTAAGGCCGCTAAGAACCAGGCTGTCACCAACCCCAAGAACACCGTGTTCTCCATCAAGCGCTTCATGGGCCGCAAGTACTCCGAGTGCACCTCCGAGATCAAGACCGTGCCGTATGAGGTCAAGGAGGGCCAGGGTGGCCGTGCCGTCGTCGACATCGAGGGCAAGGATTACACCGCCGAGCAGGTGAGCGCCATGACGCTCGCGAAGATGAAGGCCGACGCCGAGAAGTATCTGGGCGAGACCGTCACCGACGCCGTCATCACCGTCCCGGCCTACTTCAACGA
Source organism: uncultured Collinsella sp. (assembly GCA_958419975.1). Classification (GTDB taxonomy): domain Bacteria; phylum Actinomycetota; class Coriobacteriia; order Coriobacteriales; family Coriobacteriaceae; genus Collinsella. The sequence goes on along the minus strand of CATZIG010000084.1, from coordinate 3,880 downwards.
CGCCCAGCGTCAGGCCACCAAGGACGCCGGCAAGATCGCTGGCCTCAACGTCAAGCGTATCGTCAACGAGCCGACCGCTGCTGCTCTTGCCTATGGCCTGGACAAGCAGGGCACCGACCAGCGCATCCTGGTCTTCGACCTGGGCGGCGGCACCTTCGACGTCTCCATCCTCGACCTCGCCGACGGCGTGTTTGAGGTTCTGTCCACCTCGGGCGACAACCACCTGGGCGGCGACGACTGGGATCAGCGCGTCATCGATTGGATGGCCGATAAGTTCCAGCAGGAGAACGGTGTCGACCTGCGTCAGGACCCCATGGCCCTGCAGCGTCTGAAGGAGGCCGCCGAGAACGCCAAGAAGGAGCTCTCCGCCGCCCAGCAGACCACCATCAACCTGCCGTTCATTACCATGAACCAGTCCGGCCCGCTGCACCTCAACTACACGCTGACCCGCGCCGAGTTCGAGAAGATCACCCGCGACCTGCTCGAGCGCTGCAAGCAGCCTGTCACCAACGCCCTGCGCGACGCCAAGCTTAAGCTCTCCGATCTGACCGAGGTCATCCTCGTCGGCGGCTCCACCCGTATGCCCGCCGTCCAGGAGCTCGTCAAGACCATGACCGGCAAGCAGCCCAACATGTCCGTGAACCCCGACGAGGTCGTTGCCGACGGCGCTGCCGTCCAGGGCGGCGTGCTCACCGGCGACGTCGAGGGCATCCTGCTGCTCGACGTTACCCCGCTGTCGCTGGGCGTCGAGACCATGGGCGGCATCATGACCAAGATGATCGACCGCAACACCACGATCCCGACCTCCAAGACCGAGGTCTACTCCACCGCTGCCGACAACCAGACCAGCGTCGAGATCAACGTGCTCCAGGGCGAGCGCGAGCTTGCCCGCGACAACAAGTCGCTCGGTAAGTTCCAGCTGACCGGTATCCCGGCTGCCCGCCGCGGCGTGCCGCAGATCGAGGTCACCTTCGACATCGACGCCAACGGCATCGTCAAGGTCTCCGCTAAGGACAAGGGCACCGGCAAGGAGCAGCAGATCACCATTTCTGGCTCCACCGCTCTGTCCGACGACGAGGTCGATCGTATGGTCAAGGACGCCGAGGCTCATGCCGAGGAGGACAAGAAGCAGAAGGAAGAGGTCGAGGTCCGCAACCAGACCGACAGCCTGTGCTACTCCACCGAGCAGACCCTCAACGAGCTGGGCGACAAGGTTTCCGCCGACGTGAAGTCCAAGGCCGAGGCCGCTATCGCCGACGCCAAGAAGGCGCTCGAGGGCTCTGACGTCGAGGCTATCAAGGCCGCCGGCGAGTCCCTGCAGTCCGTGGCCTACGAGCTGGCCCAGGTTGTCTACGCCGACGCTCAGCAGCAGACCGACGGTGCCGCCGGTGCCCAGTCTGCCGACGATGACGTCGTCGACGCCGACTATGAGGTTGTGGACGACGAGGACAAGTAATCATGTCCGCCCGTAAAGCTCGCACGGAGGCGGCCGCCGCTGGCGCCGCCCCCGTTGACTCTGAGGAGAAGGACGTGAAGATTCCCGTAGAGGCCGTCGACGATACCGAGGCCAACGAGGCCGCGGCCGCCGAGGCTGCCGAGAACCAGGTAGAGGATTCCAACAAGGAGGCGACGATGACCGAGGACGAGATGGTGGAAGCCGCTATCCGCGCCGGTGAAGAAGCCGCCGACAACGACTTTAAGCTCAAGTTCGAGCAGGCCCAAAAGGAGCTTGCCGACGTGCGCAATGAGCTCGATGCTGCGGCAGAGGCTCAGAAGGCCGCCGAGGACAAAGCAAAGGACGCTACCGAGCGCACCGCCCGTCTGCAGGCCGACTGGGAGAACTTCCGTCGCCGCACCGCAAACGAGCGCATCGCCGAGCGCGAGCGCGCGACCGAGAAGCTTGTCACCGCGCTGTTGCCGGTGATCGACGATATCGAGCGCGCGATCGACCATGCCCGCAGCCAAGAGCTTTCCGATGACTTTAAGCAGTTCGTCGATGGCGTTGACGCGGTACATGCCAAGCTGCTCGATGTGTTTGCGCACGAGGGCGTTGAGCCCATCGACCCCAAGGGCGAGGCGTTCGATCCGCTCGAGCACCAAGCCGTGGGTCGCGTCGAGGACGCATCGCAGTACGATGAGACCGTCAACGACGTGTACCAGAAGGGCTACCGCATGGCGGATCGCATACTGCGTTCCGCGATGGTGACGGTGACCTACGGCGGCGAGAAACGCCCCGCACCGGAGCCCGAAGCGGCGCCCGAGGATGCTGTGGCCGATACGGCCGAGAGCACCGAGGAGTAATTGAGAAGGGCCCCGGGGCAACACCCGGGGCCCTTTCTGGCCTAGTGCCATATGAAAGCATGAGCCGCCGCCCGCTGGGCGGCGGATGAAACAGGAGAGGAGCTACGATGGCTGCAGGCAAAACCTTCTATGACATCCTGGGCGTATCCAAGAGCGCCTCCGACAAAGAGATCAAGAGCGCGTTTCGCAAGCTCGCGCAAAAATATCACCCCGATGCCGGCGGCGACGAGGCCAAGTTCAAGGAGATCAGCGAGGCCTACGAGACGCTTTCGGACGAGAAGAAGCGCAAAGAGTACGACCAGATGCTCATGTTTGGCGGCATGCCGGGCGCGGGCGGCGCGTATGGCGGCGGCTACGGTGCCGGCGCGGGTGCCAGCGGCTGGGGCGACATCTTCGACAGCATCTTTAGCGGCAACGGCGCCTGGGGCAGCGATTGGGGCTCGGGCTTTGCCGGGGCTGCGGGCGCTGCCGGTGCCGGCGCGGGTCGCAGCCGTGCTCGCAAGGGCGGCGACCTGTCGCTGACCGTCGATGTGACGGCCGAGGACGCGTTTCGCGGCGTGACGCACAAGGTCACCTATCGCATTCCCTCGACAGGCGAGCAGCAGACCATTACGGTCTCGGTGCCCGCGGGCGCGGTCGACGGCGGCAAGCTACGCTACAAGCGTCGCGGCGAGTATGGCGTTGCCGGCGGCGAGCGCGGCGACCTGGTCGTGACCACGCATGTGGAGGAGCACCCGCTGTTTAAGCGCAAGGGTGCCGATGTGACCATGGAGGTGCCGATCTCGGTCTATGAGGCGGCGCTCGGCTGCACGGTGGACGTGCCGACGCCCGGCGGTGCGACGGTTCGTCTGAAGGTGCCCGCGGGTACCCAGACGGGCAAGAAGTTCCGCTTTAAGGAAATGGGGGCGCCCGACGTTAAGCACCGTGGCCGCACAGGCGCGCTGCTCGTCGAGATCAAGGTGCAGGTCCCCACGAACCTATCCGATGACGAGTGCGATGCCATGACCAGGCTGCGCGAGGCCGACACGCGCGACTATCGCGAGAAAGTCAACCGTTACAAGGCGACGTACTAGGGCGGTCGTGGCGCACGCCCGCGCCCGCGGGCTTATGATGGACGATAACGAGACGGAAAGGGGTCAGGTAGCATGGCCGAGGACAATAGGAACAAACCGCTGTACATGATCAGCGTGGCGGCCGAGCTGACCGGCATGCACCCGCAGACTCTGCGCGTCTACGAGTCCAAGGGCCTGGTGAACCCCCAGCGCTCGGGCGGCAACACGCGCCTGTATTCGCGCGCCGATATCGAGCGCCTGGAGCTCATCAACCAGCTGACCGACGAGGGCATCAACCTTGCCGGCGTGGTGCGCATCCTCGATATGAAGGAGCGTGCCGAGGAGCGCGAGCGCGAGAACGAGAAGCTCCGCGCCCGCGTACGCCAGCTCGAAGATGAGCTGCACGAGTACAAGATGCAGAAGAAGATTACCGCCCTGGCCCCGCGCGACGGCTCAGTCAACCCCGAGCAAGTCATGCGCAAGCTTTTGGGCGCAGGCGGAGATCTCTAGGTTACGCCGTTCTGCCG
>CATZIG010000083.1 GCA_958419975.1 uncultured Collinsella sp. | reverse complement strand
GCTTGGCGTCGCGGCCGAGTTCGTGGCGCATCTCCATGTAGCGGTCGAAGGCCTGCTGCACCACGGCGTCGTCGATCGTCACGTCGTCCAGGACGGTGCCGAAGGTGGTGTGGCGGCAGTGGTCGGACCAGTAGGTGTCGATCACGCGGATCTCGGTGATGGTGGGGTCGCGGTCCTCATCGCGGAAGTACTGCTGGCAGAAGGCGATGTCCGCCTCGTCCATGGCAAGGCCGCGATCGGCGATAAAGGCGGCAAGGCCGGCCTCGTCGAGCTCGCGGAAGCCGTCGAGCACCTCGACGGGCTGGGGCTCGGGGGTCTCCATGTACAGCGTCTCGGGCAGGTCGAGCGAGGCGATGCGCGCCTCGACGGGGTTCACCACGTAGTGCTTGATGGCATCGATGGCGGCCTCGTCCAGAGCGCCCGAGATCATATAGACCTTGGCGGAGCGCACGGCGGGGCGCTCGCCCTGGCTGATGAGCTGCACACACTCGCTGGCGGAGTCGGCGCGCTGGTCAAACTGGCCAGGCAGGAATTCGACGGCAAAGACGGCGCCATCGCTTGCGGGGAGCTCGTCGTAGGTCACATCGACCTGGGGCTCGCTAAAGACGGTCGGCACGCAGGAGCGGAAAAGCTCCTCGTCGATGCCCTCGACGTCGTAGCGGTTGATGATCCTCAGGGCCTCGATGCCCTTGATGCCGAGAATTTCGGTCAGCTCGCCCTTGAGCTGCTGAGCCTCGACGTCGAACCCGGGTTTCTTCTCCACGTAGATACGAGAGACCATTGGTTCCTGCCTTCCTGATCGGTTGGGCGTACGGTACGGTATGCGGCAGCGGTCGGTTTGCGGGGTCTGCCCTGCGGTCGCCTTGAGCCACATGTTTGTAAACCTCACTATGATACGACAGCTCGCGGCGCGGTGAGGACGGCGAGGGTGCTACAGTGAAGCGCAAACAAGAGAAAGGCATCACATGGCATTCGTTTCGCTCGCCATCATCGCACTCGTGGCCTTTGCAAGCCCCTTCATCGCCTCGGCGATTCCTGGAAAACCCGTTCCCGAGACGGTCTTTTTGCTCGTGCTCGGCGCGGTGCTGGGACCCCATATGCTCGGCGTCATCCATGTAGATGCCGAGGTCTCGCTTGTGTCCGAGCTCGGTCTGGCCTTTTTGTTCCTGCTTGCCGGCTTTGAGATCACGGGTGTCGAGGGGCGCTACGGCTTGGCAACGTGGGTCGTCACGTTTGGTATCGCCTGGCTTGCCGTGCGCTTTACCCCGTGGTTCTCGGTCAGCCATTTCGACGGTATCGCCGTGACGCTTGCCCTCACTTCTACGGCGCTCGGCACGCTCGTGCCCATCATGCGTGAGCGTTCACTTGTCGGAACGCGCGTGGGCGACTCGATTCTCGCGTATGGCACCTGGGGCGAGCTCGGCCCCGTGCTTGCCATGTCGGTGCTGCTGTCTGCCCGTACCGGCATCCAAACGCTCGTGATTCTTGGCCTGTTTGCGGTGGTCTGCGTGTTGCTTGCCGTGGTCCCAAGCCGCTCCAAGCGCGTCGGCAGCCGCTTCTTTGCGTTTGTCGAGGAACGCGCCGATACCACGTCGCAGACCTTCGTGCGCCTGACGGTGCTCATCCTGGTCACACTCGTGGCGTTCTCAGCTGTCTTTGATCTCGACATCGTGTTGGGTTCTTTTGCCGCCGGCTTTGTCTTGCGCTACATCATCCCCGAGGGCAACCATACGCTCGAGACCAAGCTCGACGGCCTGGCCTACGGCTTTTTGATTCCGGTGTTCTTTACCGTATCGGGCGCAAAGATCGACCTGACGGCCGTGGCGTCGCGCCCGGGTCTGCTCGTGGGCTTTATCGTGGCGTTGCTGATTATTCGTGCCGTGCCCATTCTTATTTCTATGAGCATTTGCCCTGCGACGCGCGATGTGTCGGCGTATGGTCGCATTACCGTGGCCCTGTACTGCACCACGGCGCTGCCGATCATCGTTGCCGTGACGAGCGTTGCCGTCAACGCGGGCGCGCTGTCGCAAGACATCGCGTCGGTTATGGTTGCCGCCGGCGCCATCACGGTGTTCTTGATGCCATTGCTCGCGCAGCTCTTCTACCGCGTGGTGGATGCTGCGCCGGTCGCCGCCGTGGCAGAAGTTGCCGAGCATCCATCCGATGCGCTCGACATCCTGCGTGCCCACCACGACCTAGCGAGCTTGCTCGCGCGCGAGCATGAGCTGCTGACTTCGCATGGCCATGGTCGCGTATTCGAGGGCCTGCCTACGCTCGATACGATTGCCGAGCGTCTTTCCGCCGAGGCGGCGAGCGGCCACATCGATGCCCGCATCGTGGACGCTGCGCACCTGCTTGCCGATAAGACCTATGGAGACGAGGTCGACCCGTCCGAGCTGACTCCGCGCGAGCGTCGCCGCCTGGAGCGCGCCAAGCTCGCCGTGCGCGAATACCGCCGCCGCATGTTGGAGCTCTATGCGCGCGATGAAGCCCAGGACGACGACGGCAAGTAGCAAGGAATGTCGGGATACGGGTTTCGTCCAAATAATAGAAGGCGCGCTGCCTGCAGTTGATGCAGACGGCGCGCCTTTTGCGTTGAGCTTCGTTGAGGTTCGAAGTAGTGGACTAGTTGGCCATGACGCCTTCGGTCCAGGCCTCGACGTCCTCGATGCGCAAGACGTTGGCGACCTCGGCCACGCAGTCGACGCTGGCAAGCTCGGCGGCGGCAGCCTGGACGTCCTTCTCGAGCGCGCGGTGCGTCAGGAAGATGACCGAGCAGGCATCGCTGACGCCCGACTTGCCGTCCTCGACCTGGTTGATGAGCGAGATCGAGATGTTGTGCTTGGCAAAGATGTCGACCGTCTCGGACAGGGCGCCCACGCGGTCGGCGACCTTCAGACGCACATAGTACATGGTCTGGAGTTCGTCCATGGGCTTAAAGGCGAGGTTGTGACCATAGGGCTCAATCTCGGGAAGCGGAGCCACGCCGCGGCTGATCTGCTCGGAGAGCGACAGGATATCGCCCACGACGGCGCTTGCGGTGGGGAAGGAGCCTGCGCCGGCACCGTAGAACATGGTTTCGCCCACGGCGTCACCCACCACGTAGACGGCGTTCATGGCGCCGTTGACCTTGGCGAGCATGTGGTCGGCGGGGATCAGCGTGGGATGCACGCGGACGTCGACGCCGGCGTCGGTGTTGCGGGCGATGCCGAGCAGCTTAATGGTGTAGCCGAGTTCGCGTGCCTGGGCGATGTCCTCGGCGCCGATGGTACGGATACCCTGCTGGTATACGTCGTCGGTGGTCACACGGGTGCCAAAGCCGATGGAGGCGAGGATCGCCGTTTTGCTGGCGGCGTCGAAGCCGTCGACGTCGGCGGACGGGTCGGCCTCGGCATAGCCCTTGGCCTGCGCGTCGGCGAGCACGTCGGCGTAATCGGCGCCCTCGGCGTCCATGCGCGACAGGATGTAGTTGGTGGTACCGTTGAGAATACCGGCGATGGTCAGGATCTTGTTGCCCACCAGGTCATGCTCAAGCGTGCTCACGATGGGGATGCCGCCGCCGCAGCTGGCCTCGCACTTAATCTGCACGCCGCACGCGCGTGCCTTCTCGGCAAGCGTCTCGACGTGACGGCCCAGCAGGGCCTTGTTGGCAGAGACGACGTGCTTGCCGTGCTCAAAGGCAGTGGTGAAGATCTCGGTTGCGGGATGCTCGCCGCCGATGAGCTCGACGACGATGTCGACGGCGGGGTCGGTGACGATGTCGTGCCAGTCACTCGTAAAGGCCTCGCGCTCAATGCCTGCCGCCTCGGCCTGCTCCCAAGCAAGCGCACAGGCGCGGGTCAGCTTAAGGTCGATGCCGTAGGCTGCCAGGTACTCATCGTGGTGGCTCTTGATCAGACGGGCCACGCCGCCGCCGACGGTTCCCAGACCGATGAGGCCGACGTTCACGGTGCGCAGGGGTTCGCTCATAGATAGCTCCTTCGTGCATCTTATGGATGGATTAACCGCTTAAAGGTTGAGTGCATTCTAACGTGAACCGAGGGCGCGTGCTCGCCAGGCAACAGGAGTCGCACAAAACGGCACCCCCGAAACGCTGCGGAAACATTGGAAACATGCTCGCTACAAACGAAACTCCGTAACAAACTGTCAACGTTTGCGCCATAAGGTTTGCCCCGTACCGCAAGACGGCCGCACTGCGGCCAGCGAAAAGGGGGACACCATGTTTAGTATCAACAACGTACTTAACCGCAGGAGTTTCTTGGTTGGCGCCGCGGCGCTCGGCAGCACCGTCGCGCTTGCCGGTTGCTCGTCGGGTGGTTCTGACGATGGCTCCGCCGATGACGGCAAGACCTTCAAGATCCCTGTCATCGGCCCTCTGACCGGCGCCGCGGCAACCTATGGCGTTTCGGCCGAGAAGGGTGCCAAGCTCGCCGCCAAGGATTTCTCGACCAAGGACCTCAAACTCTCGCTTAAGTCCGAGGACGATGTCGCCGACGGCGAGAAGGCTATCAACGCCTTCAATACCCTGTGCGACTGGGGCATGCAGGCGCTCGTCGGCCCCGTCACGACTGGTGCCGCCGTCGCCGTCTCGGGCGAGATTGCCGATGACATGCTCATGGTCACGCCTTCGGCCTCGTCGCTCGACGTCACCAAGGACAAGACCACGGTCTTTCAGGTTTGCTTCACCGATCCCACCATGGGCGCCAGCGCCGCGAAGTTCTTGGCCGAGAAGTACGCGGATGCCAAGATCGCCCTGTTCTACAACTCCGGCGATACGTATAGCTCGGGCGTTGCCGACGCTTTTGCCGAGCAGGCCAAGGCGTCCAAGCTCGACATCGTCGATACCGAGACCTTTAAGGACGATTCCTCCACGAGCTTTACCAACCAGCTCACCAAGGCCAAGGAGGCCGGCGCCACGCTTATCTTTGCCCCGATCTACTACACGCCTGCGTCTGTTTTGCTCAAAAACGCCAAGGACATGGGCTACGACATGACCCTCATGGGTACCGACGGCATGGACGGCCTGCTCTCTGTGGAAGGCTTCGATACCTCTCTTGCCGAGGGCGTACTGCTCATGACCCCGTTTTCGGCTGACGATGAGAAGAATGCCGACTTCGTCAAGGCCTATAAGGATGCCTACGACGAGACGCCCAACCAGTTTGCCGCCGACGCCTACGATTGCGTCCACGCCATCGCCGAGGCCATCGACAAAGCGGGCATCGACATTACGGCCGACGGCGCCGACATTGCCGGCGACCTTGCCAAGGCCATGCGCAAGATCAAGATCGAGGGCCTGACGGGCGAGCTGACGTGGAATGACAAGGGCCAGGTTGAAAAGCCCGCTACGGCCTATGTGATTCAGGACGGCAAGTACATCGCCGCCTAGGTGCGTACAAAACGCGACCGGTGAGGGTGTTTTAATCAGGGCAGGGGCGCTTGTAACAGAATGGAAATATTACTTTCACACAATAAAGTGGCTAAACTGCATAAACCAATAGAAATACGCATAATTATGGATAAATGGACAAAACAAAAGAAAAGTTGAAATAATCGCCACTTTTCTCAACTAAAGCGTCTACTATTTTGCGAACGCCGAACACGGCGAAGGATGGCCTGTCGGGTAACCGAAACCCGACGAGATTTGAGAGGAGAGCCGCATGTCGAGCCTCACCGGTAAGTCATTGAACCCTGTTATGAATCGCAGGAGCGTTATCGCGAGCGCAGCAGGTCTGGGGGCGATGTCCATTCTAGCTGGCTGCTCCTCCAACGGCGGCGACAGCGGTTCCGCGGCGGGCGACGCTTCGTTTAAGATCGGCACCATCGGCCCGCTGACCGGCGCCAACGCGTCCTACGGCAAGTCCGTTACACAGGCTGTCGAGCTTGGCTGCAAGGATTTCTCGACTAAGGAGCTGCCGCTTGTCAGCAAGGCCGAGGACGACCAGGCCGATGGCGAGAAGGCCGTCAACGCCTTCAACACCCTGCTCGACTGGGGCATGCAGGCCCTCGTCGGTCCGACCACCACGGGTGCGTCGGTCGCCGTTGCCGCAGAGTGCGGTAACGACCCCGAGACGTTCATGATCACCCCGTCCGCGTCTTCCGAGGACGTTACCAAGGGCAAGGATTGCGTCTTCCAGGTTTGCTTTACCGACCCCAACCAGGGTGTCAACGCTGCCAAGTTCCTGGCAGAGAAATATGCGGACGAGAAGTTCGTGCTGTTCTATAACTCCGGCGACGCCTATTCTTCGGGCATCGCAGATTCCTTTAAGGCCCAGGCCGCTAAGTCCAAGCTCGAGATTGTCGACGAGGAGACCTTTAAGGACGACTCCGCCACGAGCTTTACGAACCAGCTGACCAAGGCCAAGCAGGCAGGCGCCACCATGATCTTTGCGCCGATCTACTACACGCCGGCGTCCGTCCTGCTCAAGAACGCCAAGGACATGGGCTACGACGTCAAGATGATGGGCTGCGACGGCATGGACGGCATCCTGGGCGTTGAGGGCTTCGACACCTCTCTTGCCGAGGGTCTGCTGCTCATGACCCCGTTCTCCGCCGACGACGAGAAGAACGCCGACTTCGTCAACGCTTACAAAGATAAGTACGGCGATACCCCCGACCAGTTTGCCGCCGACGCCTACGACGGCGTGCATGCGGTGGTCGAGGCTCTCAAGGAGGCCGGCCTGGGTGTCGACGCCGACCCCACCGAGGTTGCCGAGAAGCTTCCCGAGGCTATGCGCAACATTACTGTTGACGGTCTGACTGGCAAGCTCTCCTGGAACGACAAGGGCCAGGTCCAGAAGGACCCGACGGCGTACGTCATTACCGACGGCAAGTACGTACAGGCCTAATAGGCCGCCTTACATAGAGCGGTTTTGATCCCAAGCAGGGGAGGTTTTGGCCTTCCCTGCTTGCTTGGTATCTAGGGACGATGTAACGTCCCTGTTTCATACATCAACTGGAAACCTATTCGAAAGGGGGATGTGGAACATGACGGTCTTTATCCAATACCTGGTCAACGGCCTGTCCATGGGCAGCGTCTACGCCATCATCGCGTTGGGCTACACCATGGTCTACGGTATCGCCAAGATGCTCAACTTCGCTCACGGCGACGTCATCATGGTCGGTGCCTATGTCTCGTTCTGTGCCACGTCGTATCTCGGCCTCCCGGGCTGGGCATCTGTAGTTCTCTCTTGTGTGGTCTGCACGGTTCTCGGTGTTCTCATCGAGGGTCTGGCCTATAAGCCGCTGCGCCAAGCAGGCCCTCTGGCCGTTCTGATCACGGCCATCGGCGTGTCTTACTTCCTGCAGAACGCCGCGCAGCTTCTGTGGGGCGCCACGCCCAAGAACTTCACTTCGCTCGTCACCTTCCAGGTGCCGGAGTTCTTGGCCAAGTTCAACGTAAGCGCCGTCTCGCTCGTCACCATCGTCGCCTGCCTGGTTATCATGGCCGGCCTGATGTTCTTTACAGGTAAGACCAAGATGGGCAAAGCCATGCGCGCCGTGTCCGAGGACAAGGCCGCCGCTCAGCTCATGGGCATCAACGTCAACCGCACCATCTCAATGACGTTTGCCATCGGCTCCGCCCTTGCCGCCATCGCCGGCGTGCTGCTGTGCTCCTACTCGCCGGTCCTGCAGCCCACCACGGGCGCCATGCCTGGCATCAAGGCCTTCGACGCTGCCGTTTTCGGCGGCATCGGCTCCATCCCCGGTGCCTTTGTCGGTGGCATTCTCATCGGCATCATCGAGGCGATGGCGCAGGCTTACATTTCCACGAGCCTTGCCAACTCCATCGTCTTTGGTGTTTTGATCATCGTCCTGCTCGTCAAGCCTGCCGGCCTCTTGGGCAAGTACGTCCCCGAGAAGGTGTAGGTGAGCGTTATGAAGTTTCTTAAAGACAAGCAGACGCGTCACGACTTTGTCACGTACGCCATGTGCATCGTGGCCTTCGCCATCGTGTTCTTTATGCAGTCCAACCACATGATCCCGCGCATGATCGCCGGTCAGCTGGTTCCCATCACGGCCTATATCGTCATGGTCATTTCCCTCAACCTCGTCGTCGGCATCGCGGGCGACCTGTCGCTGGGCCATGCGGGCTTTATGAGCGTCGGTGCCTATACGAGCATCGTCACC
>CATZIG010000082.1 GCA_958419975.1 uncultured Collinsella sp. | reverse complement strand
GAGCGGGGGCTCCTATCTTTTTAGTGCCCTCGGATTGGGTCATAGTGTCTGACTTCGCCAAAACATCGGCGTTGCCCGACCAGTCGTTTTGGCACTTAGGGACGTTCCTTATGTGCCGGCACTTGGGGACACTCCTTGCGCTGATAGTCGTTGGGTTAGTCGTTGGGGACGTTCTTGTTTGACTAGTCATTTAAGAACGTCCCCAACGACTAACTTCCTTCCCGTAACCTTTCCGCAACAATTCGACCTCCACGGCACCAGCGCCCGCCTGCTGTGCTCCCTGCGCTACACTTAGTTGCACTATGGCGCCATCGTGCCGCGCCCGACCCAAGGGGGACTCTCATGAAGAACACTCAGCTGCTGTTGATCAACGATATGTGCGGCTACGGCAAGGTCGCGCTTTCCGCCATGCTGCCGGTGCTGTCGCATATGGGCTATCGCATCCACAACCTGCCGACGGCCCTTGTTTCCGATACGCTCAACTACCCCAAGTTCTACATCCACGACACCACGGAGTACGTGCGCCAGAGTCTTGCCATCTGGGAGGAGCTCGGCTTTGAGTTCGACGCTATCTCGACCGGCTTTATCGTGACCGAGGAAGAGACGCGTATCATCTCGGACTTTTGCCACCGCCGTGCGCAAAAGGGCACCAAGGTGTTCGTCGACCCCATCATGGGCGACAACGGCAAGCTCTATGCGGGCGTGCCCGAGTCCACGATTGGCCTTATGCGGCACCTGCTGGAGTGCGCAGACTACGCGGTGCCCAATTATACCGAGGCGTGCCTGCTTGCCGATAGGCCTATCGCCGAGCAAATTACGCCCGATGAGGCTCGCGCCCTTGTGGACGCCGTGCGTGAGCTGGGTGCCAAGTCTGTGGTCATTACGAGCGCCGTAGTCAATGGCACGAACGCGGTTATCGGTTACGACCATGTGGCGGGGGAGTACTTTACGATTCCCTTTGAGCTCATTCCGGTCTACTTCCCGGGCACGGGCGACACGTTCTCGGCGGTGCTCGTCGGCCGCGTTATGGCAGGTTGGAGTCTGCAGCGCGCGACGTCCGATGCCATGCGTGTGGTGGCTGAGCTTATCGAGCGCAATGCCGGCCAAGAGGACAAGTCGGCTGGCCTTCCCATCGAGGCCTGCCTGGATGTGATTGACCATGAGTAACGCCGGCGAGGGCGGCGCCAAGCCTGCGGGCGGGGGCAAGCCGCTCGGCGCGCCGCGTGGCAAGCGTCCGCGCATCCGCGTGAGCTGCGTGGACCAGCTGGGTGCGTGCCGCTGCCACCATGGTCACAAGCCGGGCGACGTCTTTGACTTCGACCGAGACCGCGGCAAGATGTGCGCCATGGCCTGCCACGTGGGCTTTCCCTATATCGATATCCTGCGCTATGGCGGAACCGTGCCTGGCAACGAGCCCGGCACGGCAAAGTTCTGCTGCCCCGAGGTTGATACGCTGAACGTCTGGCTTGCCGAGATCGTTGACGAGTAGTCGAGCGCAATGTGACAAAGGGACAGCCCCTTTGACACATTCGCCGGTGGTGCCCCTTCTTTTGCTTATAATTTCAAATCTCTGCATTTCATTTGATTTTAGGTTCTAAAAATTCTGCGTTTCATCGATAATCAAGCGTATAAAACTTTGCATTTCATTTGATGACACTGAGGAGAGAGCCTATGCTGCGCAGGAAAATAGCGGCAGAGCTGGAGCGTTGGCTGAAGTCTTCCGAGCAAAAGGCCTTGTTCATTACGGGTTCTCGCCAGATCGGCAAAAGCTATTCGATTCGCGCATTTGGCAAAGCCAACCATGCAACCTACATCGAGCTTAACCTCATGGAAAATCGCCAGGCAAAAGATGCTCTTCTCGAGGCGCGGGATGCCGATGATTTCATCAGCAGGGTGACGCTTCTTTCGGGAAAGTCGATTGCACCAGGCAAAACGCTCGTGTTTATCGATGAGGTCCAAGAGGCCCCCGACATCATGACGATGGCAAAGTTCCTTGTTGAGGACGGGAGGTGCCGCTGGGCGTTTTCGGGGTCAATGCTCGGGACCCAGTTCAAGGGCGTCAGGTCCTATCCCGTGGGGTATGTCCACGAGCTTAGGATGTTCCCGCTCGATTTTGAGGAGTTTTGCTGGGCAATCGGGGTGAGCGAAGGGGCTCGCCAAACGATACGCGACGCGTGCATCAACGAGAAGCCCATTCCTGGTTACATTCATGACGCGATGATGGCAAACTTCAGGACCTATACCGTTGTCGGCGGAATGCCGGAGGTCGTGCAGCGTTTCCTTGACACGCAGGGCGACCTTGCCTCTGTTCGTCAGCTGCAGTCAGAGCTCAACGAACAGTACCGGCGGGATATCTCCAAGTATGCAAGCGGGCGAGCCCTGCAGGTGCAGAGCATCTACGATCAGCTCCCTATTATGCTCGAGGGCGAAAACAAGCGCTTCATGCTCAATTCCATTGATCCCAAGGCTCACTACGAGAAGTATCAGCGAGATTTTGTATGGCTTGTCGATGCCGGCGTTGCTCTCAAAGCCGATATCGTAACCGAGCCAAAATCGCCCCTGCTCAAGACGGCACGGCCATCGCAGTTCAAGCTATATCAATCGGATACGGGCATGTTGATGGCGCGCTACCCCGTTGGAGTCGCCCAAGCGGCGTATCTTGATAGCAAGGAGCCCAATCTGGGCGGCATTTACGAAAACGTGGTGGCCCAGCAGCTGGCTGCCCAAAATCGCCAGCTTTACTACTATCAGACAAAAAAGCGCGGTGAAGTGGACTTTGTGGTCGATGGACCGGATGGGACGGCTGTTCCGATTGAGGTTAAATCGGGCTCCTATTACCACGCGCACGCTGCGCTCGGTCATGTGCTTGATACGGCTGAATATGGCGTAAGGCTCGGGATTGTTTTCTCGAGAGGCAACGTTGAGCGCAACGGAGCGGTTCTCTATTTGCCGCTATATGCGACCTGGGCCCTTTCGGATGTTTTGGGCGACTCCTGCGCCGAGGGGATAAAGCTGGAGGTCAAGCCGGTCTAGGGCTAGTCCCGGATGTGACAAAGGGGCAGTTCCTTTGTCACATTCATGAGCGTTGATTTTCTCCCACCGAGATAACGAGCGTGGATTTTCTCCCGTTTATAGCGCACTCGAACGCTCAAAGTGGGAGAAAATCCACGCCCGTTTTATGCCGATGGCGTGGCCCGTGCGCCCGCGCCGCCCGAGCGCCTACAGTTGCTCGAGCATAGCGGTGCAACCGGCGAGCACGTCGCGGTACGTGGCATCGAAATTGCCGGTGTACCAGGGGTCGGCCACGTCGCCGGGGCGATCGGTCCAATCGAGCAGGCGCGAGATCTTGCCATCGGGGTCCTTCCCAAAAATTCGGTACAGGCCGCGGGCGTTCTCGTCGTCCATATAGACAATGTGGTCCCAGTCGCCATACTCCGCGCGACGCACCTGGCGGGCACGGTGCGCAACGACGGGAATCCCGACTTCACGCAGCTTGGTGACCGTGCCATGATGCGGCGGGTTGCCAATCTCCTCAGTTGAAGTCGCCGCGGAATCGATGACAAACTCGCCCGCGCGCCCGGCGCGCCGCACCAGCTCGGTAAACACGGACTCAGCCATCGTCGAGCGACAGATGTTTCCATAGCAGATAAAAAGAATGCGTTGCATGAGCGGCTTCCTTTCTAGGCGGTCGCGCAGGGCTTACAGACTGCTCTTGAGGCAGTTTGCTCCAATAAAGCCCGCTGCGTACAAGGGGAGGTGGCGCAGCTCGCGCCCGTCATCGGTTTCGCTGCGGGAAAAATTGTTCTCGGACAAAATGTAGGCATATGGCGATCGGGCTTTGTCCATAAACGACCCGAGGGTTCTCGCGCGCACGTTACGTGCGGACTTTACTTCGACGGGCACAATTTCCATACGGTCGGTCTGAAGTAAAAAATCGAGCTCGCCGGTCGTCTTCCAAGACGACGGCGGCACCCAGTAATACGTCTGCAAGCTATTGCCCGAAAATGCTTGCATGACCGAGTTTTCCGCCAGGGCGCCTCGGAAGTCGGAAGATAGCGCTATGGCGGAATCCTCTTTGAGGTCGAGCCAGAGCCGCGGGTTGATGCCGAGTTTGTAGAACATGAGGCCGGTATCGAGAAGATAGACCTTAAAGAAACTTCCATCTTCGTCGTCGAAGGGAACGAGGGGAGGCTCGATGCCTTCGGTCAGGTTGTTGACCGATATGATGCCGGCGCCTTCGAGCCAGTCGAGCGGCTCGATAAGCTTGGCGCGACGGCCTCCGCGTTCGACCTCGGAGTACTTGAATTTTTTTGTGGACGATCTCAGCAGCTGGGACGGAATGGAGCGCCAGACCTTGCGCGCCGCCACGCCGCTGATCCCGTTTTCGGGGTCGGTCATATCGGCGGTATAGGTCTCGTCGATTTCGCGCTGCTCGACGCGCGCATCCTCGATGGATAACGTCTTGCGATATGCGTTGACGGCGGCGGGCATGCCGCCCACGATCTGGTATCGATGAAACAGGCTGAGCGCGGCTTGGTGCGCGGCGTAGGTCTCGAGCGTGCCGGCGTGGGTACGAATGGCATTGGCCATCTGCTCCTCGTCGAGCGCCCAGAGAAACTCCTCGAACGACATAGGATGCATGGTCTCTTGACGAACGCCGCTGGGAAAAGGCAACTTGCGCTTGCGCGTGGCGACGCCGAGCTGACTGCCGGTCGCGCATATGCGCCAGCCCGAACCCGAAAAAAAGCGAAGCGAGTTGAGCGCCCGTTCGCAGAGCTGCACCTCGTCAAACAGGATGAAGGCGGTTTCTTTGCGAATGGGGGTGCGTTTATAGTCTGAGATTCGCGCCACGATGGCGTCAACGTCGTCGGTGGGACAGTCGAACAGCGGAGCGATCAGCTCAAGATCGGTCTGAAAGTCGAGTTTGACAAACGCATCGCCGGCGATTCGTCTGCCGATTTCCTCGGCAACGTACGTTTTGCCTACGCGTCGCGCACCACGGATGAGGAGGGGGCGCGACGCGTCCTTTGTCGCCCATGATTCGATAACGGATTCGATTGATCTGCGCATGGGGCCGCCTTTCCAATTTCGTGTACTTCAGATACATAGTTTAGTACGATTTCATGTATTTGGAATACACGAAATAGTAGAAAAGTGTGTATCTGAAGTACACGAAATTGCACTGCTGGAGCTTGCAGGCGGATAAACACTACTCGTATGGGACGGTTTTCACCGGTTGCTCGCCACCTTGGGCTATGTTCGCCCCTATGCCTGCATCCGGGGCTGTGCTGATTGACGACGGCGCTCCCAGCGAGCCAACTTAATCGTCACCAGCGTGAGCGCCCAGGCTACAAGCGAGAACACGGCACCGACCGCGCCTACATATGCAATGCCAACTCCGCTTACCACGGCGCCGCCCACTGCGGTGCCAAACGAGATGCCGACGTTAAACGCCATGGGCTCAACCGAACTTGCGAGTACCATCGACTTGGGGTGGCGGCTGCGTGCCACATCCATAAAGTGCGTGATGCACGACACTGAGAACAGGTACATGAGCATTGCCAGACTAAAGACAAAGATAAGTGCGAGCGGCATGGCAGCGCCTACGGCAAACAGCCCAAACAATGCCGCCGCCTGCAGCACAAACGTCACGAGTAGCGCCTTCATGCCAAAGCGCGCGTCGATCCATCCGCCCAAGATGTTCGAGATCAGGCAGAACACGCCGTAGGCCATGAGCGTGGTGCTGGCTTCGACCGTGCCCATGCCCAGCACCTGCTCAAGATAAGGCGTCACGTAGCCATAGAAAACGTAGACCGACCCCACGCCAAACAAAAAGATGAGCATGCCGGTGACGATGCTCGGCTCGCGTAGCAGACCCGCCTGCTCGCGAAAAGTGGCGGGCTCGTCGGTTTGCCCAGCGCGCGGCATAAACGCCACGAGCGCTCCGCAGATCAAAACGGCAAAGGTCAGCGTGCCGTACATGGCCACGTGCCAATCGAGCGTGTCGGCCACAAACTTGCCGATTGAAGTGACAAAGACCATCGCCACGGAAAACGCGCCGTACACCACCGAGATGGCAAGCGAAGTTTGCTGCGGGGATAGCAGCTCGGGGATGTACGTCACGCCCACGGCGAGCAGCGCACCCGAGACGGAGCCCAGGACAATACGCGAGATAAACAGCACCTGGAAGTTGGGCGCCAACGCCATGACCAGGTTGCCGAGCACAAAGACGATGCTATAGCACACGAGCAGCTGGTAACGACGGAAGCGCCCCGTGCTGAGCGCGAGCGCCGGCGTCGCGATAGCGTAGACCAGTGCGAACACGCTAATAAGTTGGCCTGCGGTGGCAAGCGATACGCCGAGTTCCGTCGCTAGGTCGCTTTCGATGCCGATGACCACGAACTCGGAGCAGCCGAGCGAGAATCCCAACAGCACGAGCAGCGCCAGGCAGAGCTTGGTGCGTGCGGGGGAGAGCGCGGCGGCAGTTGACTTACTTTTTGGCGTGGTTGCGGCGGTCAAGGTTGTCACTCCAATGTCGCATGAATAAGCGGGATTCAATCCCTGCAACTCTAACAGAATGTGACAAAGGGACAGTCTCTTTGTCACATTCGCGGCGCGGCTGCCGCCCAAACCGTCACAACATTCGATGAAAATCTCGAAAACGAGGAAAAGCGTCGAATGTTGTGATGGTTTTCCTATCTGTGCCGGCGAGCCGCCGTGCCGTCTGGGGGTATAAGGCTAGCAAGTGTTTATTTGCGAGGCCTAAGGGGCGCCCCGTATGGATATCGATAACTTTGAATGGTGGTATAGCGAGGGTGAGGCTCCGGACGAGGAGTGGGACGAGCCCACGCCGCGTGACGTGTCGAGCGACGAGGACGAGACCGGCAACGACGTCGCCGCCGACTCGGACGCCGCCCTCGACCCCGTCGAGCCTCTGACCTTCGAACAAGCTTGGGCTCAGGCCGAGGCCGACGAGGCTAAGGCCGATGCCACGGCCACGCTCGGTGAGCCGGCGGACATGTCCATCTCGCCGGCCAAGACCCCGCAGCCGCGCCACACCATCGATCCCGGCAGCACGGCATCCTTCAGTATTCTCGACGTGCCCTCGCAGGGTGCTCAGGCGCCCGCGCCCACACGTCGTCCCAATCTGTCTCGCGAGGAAGATGCAGGACGTCGCTCTCCGCTCGGCCCCATCCTTATCGCCTTCATGGCCGGCGTTATCGCATGCTCGGTAATTGGAAACGTCTGGAGCCATGTTGAACAACAGCGAAAAGACGCCGCCAAGGTCGATATGTCTATCGAGCAATCGCTCGGCCGCACGCGCTCGGTACATGTGTCGGTCGAGGTCAAGGACGGCGCGACGTGGGACACCGCGCGCGGCGACAGCCAAATGCTCATTCACATCGTGGGGCGCACGCTCAAAGGGCAGACGATTGACGAGTATCAATACGTCAATTCCGCTGGTGACGGCATCGAGCTTAAGCCCGGCGACTACGAGCTCACCGTCGATGAACCGCCCGTCGCCACCGACGGTACGCGCTTCCGTGCCTCAAAGCGCATGGTCCCCGTGAGCTTTAACTCACAGGCGCTCGACACGGTCGACACTACACCGCAGGGCGGGTTCGACCTTTACGTGGATACCCAGTAGGCGCCCGCCACTCATTCCGCTATGGCTACTCAATAATCGCCTGCCGTCCCGCCGCCAAGAGTGGGACAATAGCCCTCGACACTGTTGTTTACTTTTGGAGGAAGTAGCATGTCTACCGTCACTACCATCAAGCGCGGCGGCCTCACCGCGGCCATCGATTCCATGGGCGCCCAGCTCACGAGCCTTGCCCTCAACGGCAACGAGTATCTGTGGCAGGGCGACCCGGCCTTTTGGGGCAAGCACGCGCCCATCCTGTTCCCTATTGTGGGCTCGCTGCGCAACAACACGGCAACGTCTGCGGCCGGCACCTGCGAGATGCCGCGCCACGGACTCGCTCGCATTGTCGAGCACAAGCTGGTCGAGGTTTCGGAGGACGGCTCCTCGGTAACGTACGAGATTACCGATACGCCCGAGTCGCTCAAGGCGTTCCCGTTCCACTTTAAGCTCAACATGACCTATGCCTTGACCGGCGACGCCACCCTCACGCAGACCTTTGCCGTCACCAAC
>CATZIG010000081.1 GCA_958419975.1 uncultured Collinsella sp. | reverse complement strand
AAGCGCGACCCAGAATTCGGCAAAATAATGGGGCACAGTTTCCGGTTGAGCTGTCTAACGGAAACTGTGCCCCAGAATGAGCACTCAAAACGGGGCAGGCTTTCCGTAACAACTGTCTGGCGGAAAGCCTGCCCCAATTTCTTATAGCGAGTCTCTCTGGATCAGCTGCATGTGCATCACGGAGGTGGTGGGCTCGGCACCCTTGATCATGTCGAGCGCAATGTTGGCGGCCATGTGGCCTTCTTCGCGCAGGGGCTGGCGGACGGTCGTGAGCGCGGGGACGCAGCGCGTCGCAATCTCGTGATCGTCGAAGCCGACGACAGAAATGTCCGCCGGAACGGATAGGCCTGCCTCGTTGAGTGCGGTGATGACGCCAGCCGCGATACGGTCCGATCCGCAGAGCACGCCATCGAAAGCAATCTCGCGCGCGAGGATCTGGTGCATGGCCTGATAGCCGTCTCCGTTGTTCCAGCCGGTATAGATAACGTTTGCGTCTGGGAGGTCTTCGCCCAAGACGGCGCGGTAGCCGCGCAGGCGGTCGACAACGGCGGGGTTGTCTTGCGGTCCCAACACGGCGACGATATCTTTGCGCCCTCGCTCCTTCATAGCGAGCGCTGCAAAGCGTCCGCCCTCTTCGTCGTCAGAGTAGACCGTCGAGAACACATCGCGATAGGGGTGGCCCTCGAGCTGGCCGCACAACACGGTGGGTACGCCCAGCTCGCACAGTACCTCGAGCAGCTCGCTGCCCTTGTAGGGGGAGACGTCGATCACGGCGTCGAACGAGCGGCGCTCAAAGTGCTCGCGTGCGCGGTTGCGCTCATGCGTAGAAGACGCCTGCAAGATAACGGGCAGATAGGACGACTCCGACAGTTCCTCGGTAATGCCGCTCAAAAACTCGCTATAGGTGGGGTCGCTGAAGAGTTCACTCAGGGGCTCGGTCACGAGCACGGCGATGATTTCCGTGCGCCCGACAGCGAGCGCTCGGCCACGAGCGTTGGGGACAAAATTGACTTCCTTGGCCGCCGCGCGGACGCGCTTTTTGGTTTCCTCGCTAATGCGGGGCGAATCGTTGAGGGCGCGCGATGCCGTGGAGCGCGACACGCCGGCAGCTGCGGCAACCTCGGCAAGCGTAGGTGCGGTGCGAACTGGTTGGGTCATGGCGTCTCCTGGAAAATGTGGTCGATGTTGTCACTGATACGGGCTGGTGCGGATACAGCTTACTATAGTGCGCCTGAACAGCGTTCATGATATCCGGTGACCGGTGTCGTTTTGCAACCAAGCCGAAATCGAATACGTCTCGTGTGGGTGAGATATCAGCGGGCGTGGAGGTTGCCTACGAGCTTAAGAACGATGTCTTGCGCTGAGTTTCGATACTCAGGGTGACATAAGTGTTGCGATTGTACAACCGGTTGCACCGTTAACCCGGCCAAATCGACCGTTCAGCGGACAACCGGTTGCACAGTTTTTTGCATCGCCCGTAAGATAAGGACAACCGGTTGCACAAGAATCACTACGATGATGAAGGAGCATCACCATGGACGCCATTAACGATTGGGAAAACCAAGCGCTCACCCACAGGAACCGCCTGGCACCCCATGCGTACTTTATGGGTTACGAGACTGCCGATCTCGCTGCAACGTACAGCCGCGAGCTGTCGCGCGGGTTTGTCCAGCTGTCCGGCTCGTGGCAGTTCCGCCTCTTTGAGGGCCCCGCTGCCGTCTCCAACGAGGAACTCTCCACGTACAAGCCCGAGTGGGATCACGTGGAGGTTCCGCACCTGTGGCAGGTGGACGGCTATGGCAACCTTGCCTACACCGACGAGGGTTTCCCGTTCCCGGTTGATCAGCCGTTCGTTCCCTCCGACGATCCCACGGGCGTCTACCAGCGCATCGTCAACCTTCCCGCCGTTCCTGCCGGCGCTCGCGAGATCATTCGCTTCGACGGCATCGAGAGCTATGGCGAGCTGCACGTCAACGGTCAGTATATCGGCATGACCAAGGGTTCGCGCCTGTCTGCCGAGTTCGACGTGACCGACGCGCTCGTCGAGGGCGACAACCTGTTTGCGGTCAAGGTCCTGCAGTACAGCGATGGCAGCTACATCGAGGATCAGGACATGTGGTGGGCCTCGGGCATCTTCCGCGATGTGTACCTTATGCAGCGTCCCGCCGCGCACCTGGTCGACTTTAGGTTCCGCACGCACCGCGAGGGCGATGCCGCTCTGATCACGCTCGATACGGTTGCCGAGGGCGCTTCCCGCGTTGTGTTTACGCTCAGCGATGGCGAGAACGTGGTGGCTACGGGTGAGTGCGTCGACGGCCATGCCGAGTGCAGCGTGACCGATGCCCACTTCTGGAATCCCGAGGACCCCTTCCTCTACGATCTTACGTTTGAGGTCTACGACGGCGACAAGGTGAGCGAGTACGTCCCGCATCGCCAGGGTCTTGCCGAGGTGACGGTCGAGGGCAATCATATCTACCTCAACGGCACTTACTTTAAGATGCATGGCGTCAACCGCCACGATCACGACGATCACAAGGGCCGCGCCGTGGGCCTCGATCGCATGCGCCGCGACCTGGAGCTCATGAAGCAGCACAACATCAACGCAGTGCGCACCTCTCACTATGCCAATGACCCGCGCTTCTACGAGCTGTGTGATGAGTATGGCATCATGCTGGTCGCCGAGACCGATATGGAGAGCCACGGCTTCGAGAATATCGGCAACATCGCCCTGGTTACCGACGACCCGGCATGGGAGCCGGCCTACGTCGACCGTATTGAGCGCCTGGTGATGCAGGAGCGCAACCACGCGTGCATCATCATGTGGTCGCTGGGCAACGAGAGCGGCTATGGCTGCAACATCCGCGCGATGTACGCCAAGGCTCACGAGCTCGATGGTCGTCCGGTCCACTACGAGGAGGACCGCAACGCCGATACCGTCGACGTCATTTCCACGATGTACTCCCGTGTGTCGCAGATGAACGACTTTGGTGAGCATCCGTTCCCCAAGCCGCGCATCAACTGCGAGTATGGCCACTCCATGGGTAATGGCCCCGGAGGTCTGTCCGAGTACCAGGAGGTCTTCGATCGCTGGGATTGCATCCAAGGCCAGTTTATCTGGGAATGGTGCGACCACGGTTTGGCTGCTGTGACCGAGGACGGCGTTGCCTACGATATGTATGGTGGCGACAACGGCGATTACCCCAATAACAGCAACTTCTGCATCGACGGCATGGTGTTCCCTTGGCAGCAGCCGAGCCCGGGCCTCACTGAGTATGGTCAGGTCATCTGCCCGGTTCGCATGGCCTACGATGCCGAGGCGGGCGAGCTGACCGTCACCAACAAGCGTTGGTTTACCACCCTCGAGGATGTTTGCCTGTCGGCGGAGACCCTGGTGGACGGCGACGTGGTTTGCCGCAAGACGCTCATGCCCGGTGCGGTTGCCCCCGGCGAGTCCGTCCAGCTTCCGCTGGTGATTCGCGAGGCCGCGGTAGGCGAGACCCTGCTGACCGTGCGCGCCTACACCATGGCCGCTCACGTCTGGTGCGAGCCGATGTTCCAGCTGGGTGCAAGCCAGTTTGCCATCGCAAACCATCCGGCGCCGGCCATCGCCGCCCCAGCTCGTTCTGAGCTTACGGTCGAGGAGACCGAGCAGGAGATTCGCATTCACTCCCTCAACGGCGAGCTGACCTTCAGCAAGGTCAACGGCACCGTGAGCAAGTGGAAGGCATCCGGGCGTGACGTCATGGCCTCTGGTCCCCAGGTTGGTTTTTGGCATCCGCTCGTCGACAACCACGCCCAGGAGTACGACTCCCTGTGGAAGGACAACTTCATTGATGTAATGCAGACGTCCACCCGCAAGGTTTTTTGGAAGCAGGACGGCAATGCGGTCGTCGTTACCGTGAGCCAACGTATTGCTCCTCCCGTCCGCGCGTTCGGCATGCGCGTCGAGCTTGTCTACACCGTGCTTCCGAGCGGTCGCGTCGACCTCAAGGTTTCCGGCGAGCCCTACGGCGACTATTCGGACATTATCCCGCGCATCGGCATCTCCTTTGAGGTTCCCGGTTGCGATCGTGCCGTCGAGTGGTATGGCCACGGCCCGGGCGAGAACTATCCGGACTCGCTGCGTGCCAACCCGGTCGGTCATTACCGCACTACGGTCGACGACATGTTCACGCCGTATGTCATGCCCCAGGATTGTGCCAACCGCGAGGGTACCCGCTGGGTTGCCCTGCGCTCTAGCCACGGTGACGGCGTGCTGGTGACGCGTCCGAGCGACGCCGCTTCCAATCCGTTCTCGTTCTCCGCATGGCCCTATAGCTGCGAGGCTATCGATAACGCCAAGCATGTCTACGATCTTGTCCCGGGCGACACGGTTACGGTCAACATCAACGACCAGCTGCTCGGCCTTGGCTCGAACTCTTGGGGTTCCGAGGTGCTCGATTCCTATCGCACCCGTTTTGAGAGCTTCAGCTTTGAGGTGTCCCTGCGACCGCTGACGTCTGCCGATTTGGCTCAGGCGCTGGCACCCATTAAGGAGGCATAAGCCATGCATGTCTTTAACTCGCGCGCCGATTTCGACGCCCAGATGAAGTCCGTCAAGAAGTGGATGCGTACCGGTCAGGCACTCGACGGCGTTTCTGAACTGCAGCACGATGTGGCGTACTCTATCGGCGACTCGCTGGTGTATTGGTGGGTGAACGCCCACGAGGCGGCTACTGCCGATCTGGTCGGTCACCGTCGCTACCATGCCGTGCTCGCCCCGCTCGACGGCAATCTGACCGTTGAGGTGGCTTCCAAGGCCGATCTTACCTGTACGCGCGCCTACAGCGGTATCGATGATCGCGAGCGCTTTGAGGGTACGGGGGAGACCGTGACGATTCCCGCCGGCGGCGTTGCCGTCGTCGAAATTGACGAGGCCTACCGTGTCGTGGCCGATGCCGCGGATCCCCGCGTCGTGGTACTGCACGTGACAGTCGAAGGTTATTCCTTCCCCAACAAGTAGTATTCGTCCGCCTGGACGTTTGCTTCGCGCCGTTAAGGGGGATGGCTTTGTTGACTCCCTTTTCCCCATTCCCCTTAGCAGGTGCGCCATCCGTGTTTGCACTTGCAGCTCGGACGGTTTTAGATGACATTTAACAGATGATTGGGAGGGCTTATGAGCTCTGAAAAACGAGGAACGATTGGTTCGTTCGCTCTGCTGGGCATGACGGTCGCCGCCGTGTTCGGTATCAAGAACATCATCAACAACAACGCGGCCATCGGCTTGGCAGCTGCGCCGTCGTTCTTCTTCGCCACGCTTTTGTACTTTGTCCCCTATACCCTGGTTACCGCCGAGTTCGTCGGCCTCAACAAGGACTCCGAGTCTGGCGTGTACGCATGGGTTAAGACCTCGATGGGTGGTCGCTGGGCGTTCCTGACGGCATTTAGCTACTGGTTTGTTAACCTGTTCTTCTTTGCGTCCGTCCTGCCCAACGTCATCATCTACGCGAGCTACGTGTTCTTTGGTGCCAACGCCGAGCTTTCGCAGCTGTGGATCACCATTATCGAGATCGTCGTCTTTGCTATCGCCACGTGGGTTTCGACCAAGGGCGCTAAGTGGATCGGCTCCATTTCCTCCTTCGGTTCGACCGCGGCTCTCGGCCTGACCGCCGTGTTCATCCTGCTGTCCCTGGCTGCTGCCTTTGGCGGCGTTGAGTTCGCTACGGCTCCTACTCCCGCTAACATGGCTCCCGACATGAGCAACTTCGCAACTGCGTGGGGCTTCTTCGGTACGCTTGCCTGGATCATCCAGGGCGTTGGCGGCGCTGAGTCTGTCGGCGTGTTCCTTAACGACCTTAAGGGTGGCGTCAAGGCCTTCGTGCGCACCGTCGTTATCGCCGGCCTGACCATCGGCCTTCTGTATGCAGGCGCTTCGCTGCTGGTTAACCTGTTCATCCCCGAGGGCGGCGTTGCCATCTCCACCGGTATCTTCGACGTATTCGGCGCTGTCTTTGCCCACTTTGGCATTCCCATGGAAGTGTCTACGCGCGCCATCGGCTTGATCCTTCTCGCCGCCACGCTGGGCTCCCTCATGATGTGGACCTCTGCTCCCATCAAGGTTTTCTTCACCGAGATCCCCAAGGGCGTCTTTGGTAGCAAGATCGTCGAGCTCAACGAGCACGGCATTCCCGCCCGCGCTGCCTGGCTGCAGTTCGCCATCGTCGTCCCCATCCTGATCATCCCGGCCTTGGGCTCCGGCAACCTCGACGACCTGCTCATGATCGTCACCAACATGACGGCTGCCACCGCTCTGCTCCCACCGCTGCTGATTTTGCTTGCCTACTTTATGCTGCGCAAGAACTTCGACACTGCTCCCCGTGACTTCCGCATGGGCTCGCGTACCTTCGGTCTGGTCGTTGCTGCATTCCTGCTTGTGGGCTTCTGCTTCGTGCTTATCTGCGGCACCATTCCGCTCGATCAGCCGCTGTGGCTGACGCTGGTCTACAACGTTGGCGGTGTGGTTGTCTTCCTGGGCCTTGCCGTGATGTGGTACAACCGCTACATCAACCGCCTGCGCGAGACCGATCCCGAGGCTGCCGAGAGCGAGCTGCGCCCCTCCGTCCTCGACATGATGGAGTAGCGGCTAGGATTAATCTACGGCTGTAGAATAAATCGATTCCCTTTCCTAAGGAGGGGCCTTACGAGGCCCCTCCTTTTGTGTTTTGGGGCATGGTTTTGGCCCCCGTGGTCAAAAATGCCAAATATGAGTACTGTTGCAAAAGAAGTGCCATATTTTTCGGCCTGCTCTGAGCGAAAATGGGCTCAAAATCAATTTATCTAACCCCCTTCAAAGGGCGTTTGACGGCTTTCAACCTCTTCGAATCACTCAAATAAGGCAATTTGCTCTCGATTTTGCTGCTACTAAATTGGTGACAGTACTCATATTTGCCACTTTTTGACCACGAGGTGTTCAGAGGAGCTCTCGAGAAGCATCTAACGGTACAATAGCTACCACGTGGCTGGGTTTTGCCGGCCGAATGTACGATGTCGTGGGAGGGGACATGGTCGAGTTTACAAAGACGATTAAAGATCCGTTGGGATTGCATGCCCGCCCGGTTGCGCTGCTCTATGACATTATCGCCAAGCATCGTAGTGACGTGTCGGTCAGTATCGGCGATCGCCGCACGGATGGACGCGATGTCATGGGGCTCATGGCTCTCTACGGTGAGTGCGGCGAGGACATCGTGTTCCGCGTTTCGGGCGTGGATGAGGCCTCCTGTGTCACATCGATCAGAAATCTCTCGCTTTAAGCATGACAGGGCGTGGTAAAGGATGGTCCTTTGCCGCGCCCTTTTGTTTCGTATAGGAAACTTTTTCGAAATCTGAATGCGGACCCTTTCCAAAAAGTTAACCACGTGTTAGTTTACTATAGCGAACATAGGCGTGGTTAACTTTTACCGTGTCGATGTTAAGGACGAACTGACGTTAGGAGCCACTCATGTCTTGCGGACCGCAGATGCCGGCCATGCCGCTTTCGATGGTAAAAGCGGGCGAAACCGTGCGCGTGTCCCGTGTAAAGGGCAATGAGGACATGAAGCACCACCTCAAGGACCTCGGCTTTGTCGAGGGCAACGAAATCCATGTGGTGAGCTCGAGTGGCGCCAATATCATCGTCACGGTGCTGGGCGCACGCTTTGGCATCGATTCCAAGGTTGCCATGCACATCATGACCGTCGGTTAGTCCGCAGCATTTCATAAAAACCGAAAGGGGGACAAGAGGATGAAGACGTTGGGTGACGTTAAGGTGGGCGAGAGCTCTACCATCGTCAAGCTTCACGGTGAGGGTGCGCTTCGCCGTCACCTTATGGACCTGGGGCTCATCAAGGGCACTTCGTTCAAGGTCGTGAAGGTTGCGCCGCTCGGCGATCCGGTCGAGATCAACGTGCGCGGCTACGAGCTTTCCATCCGCAAGGAGGAGGCCGCCGTCGTCGAGGTCCAGTAAGGACTCGTGGCGCATATTTCTGCAGATAAAGTTAGGTTTTTCTAACTTAATGCAGCATCTTTGAAGCACATTATCCAGCCTGCGCGGAGAAAGCAGCGCAGGCACACAAGGAAGAAGGATTGAATGGCGGATTCTCAGATCCATGTCGCGTTGGCGGGTAACCCCAACTGCGGCAAGACCACGCTTTTCAACCTGATCACCGGCGCCAACGGCTACGTTGGCAACTGGCCCGGCGTCACGGTTGAGAAAAAGGAGGCCAAGCTCCTAAGCGACAAGAACGTTAC
>CATZIG010000080.1 GCA_958419975.1 uncultured Collinsella sp. | reverse complement strand
GATTAAGATTGCCAAGTTTGGCGGCTCGTCGGTCGCCGACGCCGAACACTTCAAGAAGATCAAGGCCATCGTCGATGCCGACCCTGCCCGCCGTTTTGTGGTGGTTTCCGCCTGCGGTCGCCGCTTTAAGGGTGACACCAAGGTGACTGACCTGCTCTACCTGGTTAACGCACACGTTAAGTATCACGTGTCGTGCGAGGAGTTGCTCGAGGACATTGGCCAGCGCTATTTTGATATCGCTGACGAGCTGGAGCTCACCTATCCCATCCGCGAGGAGTTCGCGGCCTTTGCCGAGCGCGCCCGCTCGGGCGGTTACTCTACCGAGGAACTCGTGAGCCGTGGCGAGTACTTCACCGCTCGCCTGATGGCAGAGTACCTGGGCCTGCCGTTCCTGGACGCCGCGACGGTTGTGGCGTTCCATCACGACGGTACGCTCAGCATGAATCGCACCTCCGAGCTGGTGCAGGAGTACGGTCAGCAGGGCGGCTTTGTTATGCCCGGTTTCTACGGCGCGACGCGTGAGGGCCAGATCAAGCTGCTCGACCGTGGCGGCGGCGATATCTCGGGCTCGATCTTGGCCAAGTGCCTGGGCGCCGATCTGTACGAGAACTGGACCGACGTCTCGGGCTTCTATTCTGCCGATCCGCGTATTGTTCCCGAGGCTCAGCCCATCGCCCGCGTTACCTACGAGGAGCTGCGCGAGCTTTCGTACATGGGTGCGAGCGTCCTGCACGAGGAGGCCGTGTTCCCTGTGCGTGAGGCGGGTATTCCGCTGGTCATCAAGAACACCAATGCGCCGCAGGACCCCGGCACCATCATTAGCGAGACGGCTGACGAGGGCGAGGCAGAGCCCATCATTACCGGCGTGACCGGCAAGCGCGGTTTTGTCGCCATCAACGTGGCCCGCGACCGCACCAAGCCCCGTGTTGGCTTTATGCGCCGCGCGCTTTCGGTGTTCGAGCGTTATGACGTTTCCGTCGAGCACATGCCCACCGGTGTCGACCGCTTTGGCGCCGTGGTGCAGGAGCAGGACGTTCACGATTCGCTGTACTCGCTCGTGGGCGACATTCAGCAGGAGGTCGAGCCGCTCGAGATCGAGGTTGTCGAGGGCTTGGCGCTTATCGCGACCGTTGGCCGCAACCTGCGCGGTCGTGCCGGCATCTCTGGCCACCTGTTTGGCATGCTTGGCCAGGCGGGCGTGAGCGTGCGTATGATTTCACAGAGCTGTGACGAGATCAACATCATCATTGGCGTGGAGGAGAAGGACTTCGATCTGGCGATTCGGACCATTTACCGTGCCTTCTCCGATGAGAACGGCATTGTGAAGGTCTCCGACCTGGAGGCTTCCGCGCCGGTCGATCCTGCTCTGGCTGCGCTCCACAAGTAGCTGCTATCTCGCTAGATTTTTGGGACTCGCCTCAAAAATCTACGGCGGGGCGTTTCGTTTCGGTTTCGTTTCGACGGGGCGGGTTTCGTGCCCGCCCCGTTCTTGTATACACTGGCAACAATAATCGGCCTGCTTGGCGTGCGGGCGATAGCCACAACCTTTAAAGGGGGAAGCATGAAACAGTACACGGTTGCTATTTTGGGCGCGACGGGAGCCGTGGGCACCCAGATGCTCGAGTGCCTCAACGAGCAGGAGTTCCCGGTCGGTAAGCTCAAGCTGCTGGCGAGTGCACGCTCCGCGGGCAAGACCGTTGAGTTCCGCGGCGAGCAGATCGTAATCGAGGAGGCTTGCCCCGAGGCCTTTGAGGGCTGTGATATTGTGCTCGGAGCCGCTGGCGACGATATCGCGAAGGAGCTACTGCCCGAGGCCGTCAAGCGCGGCGCTGTCGTGGTCGACAACAGCCATGCCTTCCGCATGGATCCCGAGGTGCCGCTGGTCGTGCCCGAGATCAATGCCGACGATATCAAGTGGCATCACGGCCTTATCGCCAATCCCAACTGCGCGACCATCATCGGCCTGGTTCCTACGTGGCCGCTGCACCAGCTTGCTGGCGTGAAGCGCATGATCGTCTCGACGTATCAGGCGGCTTCGGGCGCTGGCGTTCCCGGTATGGCCGAGCTCGAGGCTCAGCTGGCCGCCCTGGGCCGCGGCGAGGAGATTCCCGAGCCGCGTGCATTTGCCGCCCAGCTGGCGAGCAACCTGATTCCGCAGATTGGTGGCGTCAAGGAGGAGGGCTTTACCTCCGAGGAGATGAAGCTGCAAAACGAGGGCCGTAAGATCATGCACCTGCCCGAGTTGCGCGTGAACTGCACCTGCGTGCGCGTGCCCGTGCTGCGTTCGCACTCCGAGAGCATTACGCTCGAGTTTGAGCGCGATATTACGGTCGAGGAGGCTCGTGCTGCGCTGGCTGCCGCTTCCGGCGTCAAGCTGGTTGACGATATGGCTGCCGAGGATGCACACGATCGTTTCCCCATGCCGATGGATACGTCCGACCAAGACCTGATTTGGGTCGGTCGCGTGCGCCGCGACATCTCGAACCCCGAGGCCGCGCGCGGTATCACCTTCTGGTGCTGCGGCGACCAAATCCGTAAGGGCGCCGCTACCAACGCCGTCCAGATCGCCAAGCTGCTCTGCGAGTAACGGTGGACCTGTCCGGCGGGGGCCGGGCTTAGTTTTCAGAACGTCCTCGACCATGTGTGGCGCCTTGTCCTGCTCCTTCGGAGCCGCGGACAAGGCGCCACACTGGTCTGCGGAGTGTTCTGAAAACTAAGCCCGGTCCCCGCCTGCGGTGACGTTGCTGCAAGCGGCCTGCGATGGGGCCGTTGTTGGTTGGGGCCGCTGGGCTGATGTGGGGGCGCGTGGCCATTGCGGGCCTTGGTCCCGGCGGCGGCCTCGGCGCTTCGCGCCTGCCGCCTTGGGGGACTGTGGGGCGCGGCCGGCAGCTGCGGCGCTTCGCGCCTGCTGCCCGAGGTGACTTTGGGGTCGATTGGGGTTGTCTGCACAATTCGCGGTATTATGGTGCGGAGTTTTGAAAGGAGCCGCTGGTGGTCACGACGACGTTTGCTTCGCCTTTGGGCGAAATCTTGCTTGCCGCTGATGGCCGCGGTCTGACGGGGCTTTGGTTTGAGGGTCAGGAGCACTTTGGCTCTACGCTGCTCAAAGAGGATGCGGAGTATGTCGTAGGTGCCGATGCGGTTTCTGGTACCGGTGGGATGTCTTCGGTGAGTCCGGCAAATGGCGCGGCTTCTTCGGTGCTTGAGCGTTCTTGGGCCTGGCTGAATGCTTATTTTGCGGGGCAGGAGCCTCGGTTTACGCCGCCGTTGCATATGATTGGCACGGCGTTTCAGCGTGAGGTTTGGTTTGAGCTGCTTTCTATCCCGCGTGGCGAGGTCGCTACGTATGGTGAGATTGCCCAGCGTGTTGCGGCTCGACATCGTGTGCCGGGAAACGAGGCTCCCGTTGTGTCCCCGCGTGCCGTGGGGGCTGCGGTTGCACGCAATCCCATTTCGATTATCGTGCCGTGCCATCGCGTGGTTGCCGCCGATGGCTCACTTAACGGATATGCCGGCGGGCTCGATCGCAAGGAGTGGCTGCTTCGGCTTGAGGGCGCGTACGAGGAGTGACGCTCGAGTACTTTGCCTGTAGTAGCCGACTTCGACCAAAGCTCGCTCGAGTTCGCTTTGATCAGAGCACTTAAGACCCTTGTTTCCTGTCAATAGTGCTATCTGTTTGTTGATGGATATCCACGACTTCTGGTATTTCATTTAAGCCTCTTGATATAAAAAGAGCTGGAGTTGCGCATCGTTGAGAGGCTTTCCAGCTTTAGAGACATAAAATTATAAGATACGATGACCTGCGTCAAGGAAGCTGCCAGATGACCTTGGAGCGGCTGATTGCCTGGCCTAAAACCTGATGCGCGGAACGGCGCCCAACGCTATTCAGCGCGCTTGATAGGATGACGAACCACAGTCTTAAGTTTCTCCGGTGCACATTTGCGTGGATCGGAGAGATAGATTTCGTGATGTAAACGGGAGTCTGAGAAGTCGGGGACATAGCCCTGCTCGGTCATTAATTCATGCATAGCGTTTACGGTCGCCGGTTCGTTGTCGTAGGGCCCGGTGTGCATGCATTGAACGCAGAGACCTTCGTCAACTTTAAGCAGCTCGACGGCAGAAAAGTCCAGTTTCTTTTTGGTCGTGGCTTCCGCGACTGCCCAGTCAAAGTCATCTTGGGTGACGAAATCGGGCAGGCGGATGCACGAGATAAAGTTGAAATCGTCCTTGCGTACATAGTCGATGTCGCCGCTCGGGGAGTCTTGCCACCAGAAACCCTCGAGCGGCGGTACCACAAAGTCGAAATAGCCTTCGATACTCCTTGAGCCTTTCTTCGACATCTTGACGGTATAGGCGATGCCGTAAAGCAGCGGCAGGGCGTTTTGATACTCGCCACCTTCGGTATTTGGGTCGCCCTTTCCGCGAACGGCAACGTAGCTCATAGGCGGGACAGTTACGATACTCGGCTTGCTTGCAGGTTTGTAGAGCTCCTTGCATTCCTTCTTAAAGTCGAACGCCATGTTGGCCGCCTTTCTGCGAATTGGCCTGCTTAGATAGTGGAATCATATCATAGAAACGAACAGCTGTTCGAATGATTTGGCTGACAGATAGAGATGCGTGCGTTGTGTTTGGCGGTCGGCCTGACCCCGTTGATGATTTCTCTGCCTCCCCGGCGCCTCATCTATAGCTGCCGTTTCCCCATATAAAACCTGCCAAAATAAACCTGTCCCTTTTTGGTCGGTGGGAAATGGGTAATACTAAAGAGTTATCCGACCAGATGGGAATTGATCGATGGCCTATATCGAATTCAAAGACGTCATCAAAGCATACGGCGAGGGTGACGCCCGCATTCATGCACTCGACGGCGCAAGCTTTACGGTCGAGCGCGGCGAGCTCGCCATCATTTTGGGTGCTTCGGGTGCCGGCAAGACCACGGCTCTCAACATTCTGGGCGGCATGGATACGGTAACCTCCGGAACTGTGACGGTGGACGGGCGCGACGTGAGCTCTGCCAACGAGGCACAGCTCGTGGAATACCGCCGCGCCGACGTCGGCTTTGTCTTTCAGTTCTACAATCTGGTCCCCAACCTGACGGCGCTCGAAAACGTCGAGCTTGCAGCGCAAATCTGCCCCGATTCACTCGATGCCGAACAGACGCTTCGCCAGGTTGGCCTGGGCGAGCGCCTGGGCAACTTTCCGGCACAGCTTTCGGGTGGCGAGCAGCAGCGCGTGTCCATCGCCCGCGCACTGGCTAAGAACCCCAAGCTGCTTTTGTGCGACGAGCCTACGGGTGCGCTCGACTACAAAACCGGCAAGCAGATCTTGCAGTTGCTGCAGGACACTTGCCGCAAGCAGGGCATTACGGTCATTATCATCACCCACAACTCCGCACTGGCGCCCATGGCCGATCGCCTGATCCGCTTTAAGAGCGGCCGCGTGGAGAGCGAGACGGTCCAGCAAAATCCCGTGCCTATCGAGACGATCGAGTGGTAGCGCCCATGGACCAGGATCGCCAAAACAGCCAAAACCACGATACGGAGCACACGGGTCGCGATCGGGAGTTCGCGACCTACCGTACTGCCCAAAGCTCAAACGATATGGTGCCGACGGTTTTTCGCCGTGGCATCTACCGCACGATTCGCGGCAGCCTCAAACGTTTCTTGTCTATCGTCGTGATCACCGCGCTCGGCGTGAGCGTGATGTGCGGCCTCAAGGCGGGCTGCGAGGACCTGTGCGATTCGGTCGACGCCTATTTTGATCAGCAGAATGTCTATGACATCAACGTGCAGTCGACCTATGGCCTTACGCGCGACGATCTTGCGGCTATCCAAGAGGTCGACGGCGTCGAGACGGCCGAGGGCATCTACACCGAGACCGCCTACACCGCCGTGGGCACAACGCGCGAACGCGTGGTCGTGCAGAGTCTCTCCAAGGAGAACATCGATCAACCGGTGTTGGTGAGCGGCGATTTGCCCGAGAGCGCCGATGAAGTCGCGGTGACTTCGAAGTTCCTGAAGGCTTCGGGCAAAAAGCTCGGCGATACGGTGAGTTTTGCCGCCAATGACGCGAGCTCGTCCAACCAAAGTGCCAAGGATCAGTTTGCCGCGGGCGATTACACCATTACGGCCGAGGTCCTCGATCCTACCGACGTGAGCTCCGACTCGACAGTCAACGCCTTTCGCGCTGCTTCGGCTGCGGACTATAAGTTCTATGTGAGCGAGGATGCCGCGACATCTTCTTCCTACTCCGCAGTCCACGTGATCGTCGAGGGAGCCAAGAGTCTTAACTCCTATTCAGATGCCTACACGACAAAGATCAACGAGGTTAAAGGCAACATCGAGAAGATCCGCGAGGGGCGTGAGAAGGCGCGCGCTCAGGAACTGACGGTCGACACGCCGGCAAGCTTGGATGCGGCCGAGCGCCAGGCGAATATGCTCTTTGGGATTGAGCAGGACAACATCAATCGCATGGCCGAGGGCAGCGACGAGCGTGCGCAGGCGCAAGCCGACCTGGACCAGCGCCGTGCCGCCGCCGACCAGCAGTTTGCCGATGCCCGCGCCGAGCTCTCTGACCTTGGTGAATGCACCTGGTACATCCAGGACCGCGGCAATATCGCAAGCTACTCGAGCGTGGAGAGCGATAGCTCGTCAATTGAGGCCATCGCCACGGTGTTCCCGTTCATCTTCTTTATCGTCGCCGTGCTCATCAGCCTCACCACCGCCACGCGTATGGTCGAGGAGGAGCGCACGCTTATTGGCCTGTACAAAGCGCTCGGCTATTCGCGCGGGCGTATTCTGTCCAAATACGTGGACTATGCGCTGTGGGCTTGTCTGATCGGCGGCGTGCTCGGCAACATCATCGGATTTGTGGGCCTGCCGCTGTTCCTGTTTACGGTGTTCGACGACATGTACTCACTGCCCCAGATGCTGCTTTCGTACGACATCGTGTCGTCGCTCGTGTCGGTGGCGCTGTTTGCCGTGGGCGTGGTGGGCGCCACGATTATCGCCTGCCGCCACGAGATGGCCGAGACCCCGGCCTCGCTTATGCGTCCCAAGGCCCCGCGCGCTGGCTCGCGCATCTTGCTCGAGCGCATCGGCTTTATCTGGCGCCGCATGGGCTTTTTGAACAAGGTCGCTGCACGCAACCTATTCCGCTATAAAAAGCGCGCCTTTATGACCATCTTTGGCATCGCGGGTTGCACCGCGCTTGTGATCTGCGGTATGGGTATTCGCGACACGTCGGTCGCGCTTTCGCCCAAGCAGTATGGGCATATCACGCGCTATGACTTGCTGGCGGTCGCCAACCCCGATGACTTTACGCAGACGTGCGCGGCGTTGGATGAGCGCAGCGCGGCCAATGATTCCAACGTGACCGTAACTTCGACGCTGCCGATCATGACTGACAACGTTACCTTTACGTTTGGCGGCAAGAGCGAGACCGTGCAGCTGATCGTGGTGCCCGATGACCGCATGAACGATCTGGACGACTACGTGTGCCTCGAGGACGAGTCCAAAGAGCCGCTATCCTTGCGTGACGGAGATGTGTACCTGAGCAAGAGTTCACAGCTGGTGCTGGGGATTCAACCGGGCGATACGGCGCACGTCCAGGATTCGTCGCTCAACGTAGCCAAGGTCAAAGTCAGCGACATTTCGCTCAACTATCTGGGCAACACGCTTTACATGACGCAGGGCACCTATGAGCGCGCGTTCGGCCGAAGCGCGCGTCTTAACGGCATCTTTGTGCTGCTTAAGGGTTCATCTTCTGACCAGATTGCGTTTAGCAAGAAGCTTAAAAGCGACGGTTGGCTCACCATCTCGAGCACGGCCGAACATTGGGAAAACTATGAGGCGAACTTTACGATTATCAATTCGGTCGTGGCGCTCGTGACCTTTATGGCGGCGTGCCTGTCGTTTGTGGTTGTGTTTACACTGTCCAACACGAATATCTCCGAGCGCGAGCGCGAGCTGGCGACCATTAAGGTGCTGGGCTTCCGCCGTGGCGAGGTGCACCACTACGTCAACAAGGAGACGTTAATCCTCACGGCAATTGGCGCCGCGCTGGGCGTGCCGCTGGGTAGCCTGCTTGCCGAGAGCTTTACGTACATTCTGCAGATGCCGTCGCTCTACTTTGACGTTGAGGTCCAGCCGCTGAGTTATGTGCTCGCCGTAGTGCTTTCCTTTGTCTTTACGTTTATCGTCAACCTCACTACCAATCGCACCCTCAATAGGATCGACATGGTCGGCGCCCTCAAGAGCGCCGAGTAACCTGTCCTGGGATTCAAGTTCTAGCGAGCTGCCGACGCGCC
>CATZIG010000079.1 GCA_958419975.1 uncultured Collinsella sp. | reverse complement strand
GGTGATAGTCGGCACTCCGCGCCCGAACAACGTCGCCATCTGCTGCTGGGTTAGCCAGACCGTATCGCCGTCGACGCGCACGTCAAGGTGGACTGCGTGGTCGGGGTCCTCGTACAAAGCGATCTGCTGGCTTGCGTTGGAATTGTCCATGATGTATGCCCCTTCGGTTTAGTCGACATGCTATGATCCGCACGCCGGAGGACGAGTGGTTTCAACATGCCGGTATTGCGTAGCTTCAACCGGCATCCCGCCGGTCAGTCGGCGTCGCGTGCGCCGGCTAAGCCAGGGTCGGGGCAGCAGGGATCCGCGGCGCCGGCGCTTCGTACCATTGGGGGCCTCCGAAGCGACTTTCACTCTGTCTTATTCTGGTAGATACAGTGTACCACGAAACGCGAACATGCGTACGTATTTCTGTTTAAATTTTAGCTGGACGCGGCGGTGTGTCGTCCTCTGCCTTGTTCTCCGAAGCCAGCTGTATTCCGGGCCGCGGTTCTACAAGGCAGGGGGTAGTCAGATGGATAGGATTATCCTTCTCCTACTTCTCTTGACCTTCCTGGTCATCCTGAGCAAGTAATGGGCTTTAGTGGGTGCCAAGCTCTACTTTGCTGGCCATTTGGTTCAGCTAGCTGGCATTGTGGTCGGCGTGCGCGGCGCCCTTGCCCATGCCAACTGGGACTTTTCGGCAAAGCGCGAGGGATATCTTACCCGTGCCGTGCACCCGGGCAACTTTAGCGCCGTTACGGGCGCCTGCCAGATGGTCCGTCGCGACGTTTATGAACGGGTTGAAGGCTGCGACGAGAAGTTTGCCGTCGGTTTTAACGATGCGGATTTTTGCCTGCGCGTATGGGGGCTACCGCACCATCTTTACACCTTATGCTGAGCTGCACCACTACGAGTTCACTTCGCGCAGCAGGGAAGAGGCCAGCGAGGAAAAGCTGCGCCGTTGGAAGCGCGAGCAGGCACTGTTTATGCAGCACTGGCTGGAGTTCTTCTTGACGGGTGATCCGTGGCTGGGGCCGAACCTTAGCAGCGAGTGCGTGTATGGTGCGCTGAAAAATACTGTGCTTGTTCTGGCTTGTTGCTAGGCGTAGCGCGCGTCCCGCCGGTTGAGAAGCTCGCAGTAGTTCGACACCGCCTCTACCTGCGGCGCCTGCTCCTGCGGCTCCTCCGGCTGCCCTTGCTGCCCTGCGGCTTACCATCCTACTCACCCACGTATGACTCCCGTGCCCCGAGCGGGCAAAAGGAAATGCCCACAACGTCTCCGTTGCGGGCATTCTCCGGGCCGGCCACAAATAGCTTTATCGAATCCGATTGCTCTTCATCATCCGGATCGTTGGCGTCTCGTCGGCAAAGTCATCGTCTATCTGTAGTTCAAGGGGCACCGTAATGGAGCTTCCCAGCGCGGTCGCGGTTCCCGGGGCGAATGCGGGAAGGCGCATGACCTGGCCATTTGATATGGAAGGGATATTGCGGCGAACGTAATCGAGGTCGTAAGAGTTCTGAATGCGGTGGATTATGAAGGTTCCCGTCTGAGAGAGCACGACGCGGGAAAGCTCACTGGGGATTTGGCTGATGGCGGTAAGGTAAATGCCAAACTTACGGCCCTCCCGTGCAATTCGATTGAACACTGAGTCGTCTGTCAGGTCTGCATCCCTGATATAGCGATGCGCCTCGTCAAAAATGAGATAGATGGGTGTCGAGGAGCCTCTTCCTGCATCTAGGCTAGCCTGAAAGAGGGTGCGCGCAACGTAGTGGGAAAACAACTTCAATCCTGACTCGTCGATTATCTGAGATACGTCTAGCACAAGAATGCCATGCCCCTTGTTTAAGAGGGCAGCAATTGACTCGCCCCGCTCAAGTGAGAAGAGGTCTTGCGAATACCTTTCCCTAAGGTTTCTAAGCTGAGTAACCAGCCCCTCTGAATACGACCTTATCTGACGGTTGCCCCGCACTTCTTCTTCGTCGAACACGAAGTCAAGCGCATCAACGACGTCAGAGATTGAGACCTCGCTTTTAGGTTTTTCGTACTCACATAAGATGCGTTCGATATTGGGAAGTCCATCGGACATGTATTCGTCCTCGATGAACTCCTTCAAAAGGGACTCAAGCCCTTCGACGACATCTTTCGATATGTTTCCGTATTCCAGGTTGAAAGACACTAACAGGTTATGAGCGGTCTGAGGGCGAGAGAAAGGTCCGGACTCGCGTTCGAGAATCTTGTTAAGTTCTCCCTCAATCGGCTGGTAATACTTTGAGACCTGAAACTTCCTCGCTGCGTGGCTATCGATGCTCGTGTCCCGAATTGCGGTATATGCAAAGGCAGCAAATAGCTTCTTCTTGCCCTCCTCGTTGAGGTGGGAGTATCTCACGGCCCTCTCAAGCAGAGGTTTCTGGATGCGTCGCGAGGGGTCGAGAATAGCTGACCAGTCATCCATCGACAACTCTCCGGGCGCGAGGTGGTACTCATCAGCGCCGATTCGTCTCGTGCAGCCGTAACCGCCGCGCGTGAGAAAGTCATAATCGCCGTGCAGATCGAAGACGAAGAATCGGGGCTCTGCATCGAGCGCGTCCTCGGCATCTAAGAGCGATGCCGCCCTATCAAGCAGGAGCCGCGCGGTTGAGGACTTTCCCGAGCCGGTATTACCGAGAATAGCGAGATGACCAGAGAACAGGGAATCGATATCAAAAGTGGGTCTTACTGAATCGTACCCAGCGAGGGACCCAATCTCGACTCCTTCCCGCACGCAAAAGACCCTCTTGAGGATTGATTCATCGCAGGCATAGACATTGGAGCCGACCATGGGGAGGTCTACTACGCCGGGCACGTAGGAAGATCCTTCAATCTCTCCAATGGGGACGGCGGTGAAGATATAGCTCGTGCTAAACCTCGACGAAGGCTGGTCGGAATACGGCCTCTCGGCCTCTTCTACGGAAGTCACGCGAAAAATGATCTTTGTCGAGATAGAGAGATAGGAAAAGAGATATTGATTGAGCCCGTTTAGATGCCTTGGCTCGCCATCGAGCATCCGGTCTGAAAAGTCGGAACGTGATGCGCGTAGTCTTATCTTCTCCTGATCCATATAGCAGATGGTGCCGATGAGCCAACCCGGATTGGGAACCTCATTAGTCATTCTTGTCACCAAGCCCCAAAGATCCAGATGCCACATCGTCTCCGAAGGTGATCTCGGGCCCGATAAAGTCAGCAAATTCCGAGAAGTATAGCGGGCGCTTGCGGTCCAGTTCCCTTTCACTTGGATATACGAAATAGGTGTTCGCGCCACCTGCCTTATCGTAGAACACACGTGTAGGGGAACCGACATCTGCTTCTGCCGGGTTGCCGATAAAGGCGAGGAGCGTGAAATCGGGCCTCGCAAGAGCCTGGCTGATAAGGTTTGATATGTGAGAGTCCGCGAAGCTGAATCCACAAGTCAGAAGGACTGTGTTGGGGACGGCGAGGGCATTTACGAACTCGCGGAACATATCGCTATAGGGGGAGCCCTGGGTCAAGGCGTATTTGGAAGTCATCGGGGCGATAAGTTGTCTGTCGCCTTGGTACTCGTCGGTGATGTCGGGAAACCTGGGGATCCTTACGACGTTTCCATCATAAATCCTCCAGTTGATGGACCCGTGCATCTTGTAAAGGCGAAAGAAGGGGTTCACCGGTTCGTAGTGATCCCTGAATCTCTCGTCGAGGTCAATCGGCCTGCGATGGTATTCCCGCGGGTTGAATGTGGGTATCAGCCCGTTCGAGAACCCGTCCACATAGGCGTAGCCGCTCGATTCAAGGGCCATCTCATGAAATAGGTCGTAGTTTGTTGTGAAGAGATTAACGACGTCGAAGGCAGCTTGACCACCGCGCGCAAGGATCTGTCGCGATACGCCAAGTCCCTGAACAAACTTACGATAGCTATCAAGGACGTCGGAGTGCTCCGCGCTGTATTTGATGTCGACGGACTCGAGAAAGGCCTTGCGAACTGCATCGGAAACCCTCTTGTCGTCATCGGCGCTATCTAGAGAGCCCTCGATGCGCTGACTCAGCCACGAGAGGAGGTTCTCTATGTTCGAGTACTTCGCAGGGTCTTCGTTATCTCGACAGGCAATTTTAGTTATCCGACTTTCCAGAAGGATAGATAGATCGGGATCGTTGAGCTTGAGGTCCGCTCGCAAGTTCCTGAAGGTTTCACCCATCAGGGGAATGGCCGGAGTAGATGCGCCAGAGCCGATAAGCGTGGCTAGGTTAATCGACCTGGAAAGAATGCCTTGAACAAAATGTCTGGCTTCTACCGCGTTTACCTCACGCCTTGTTGCACCCCTCTGCAAGGTAAAAAGGGGTTTGGAGGATTCTTTCTGCATATCGGAGGACACGTTGCCCGGTATGTTTATTGCGTTGTCAGACATGCATGCTCCCAATAAACTCAAGAACTCCTGCTCGAACGCGCCCGGGAACTGAAACATCCGCTCCTTGCCCCCGATGCTCACGTAGATCGAGCCGCCGTCTATCCTCGTCACGGTGCCGGCGCCCCATGCCTTGTGGCGCACCTTGCACCCGGCTCCCAGTGCGTTCAACTGGGCCTTGTTCGACGCCGGCCGCGCCGCTGTCGGCCGCGGTTTTCGGCTTCTCTGCGCCAGCCTTTCTCGCCGCGACGGCACCGTGTATGCAGTCGGTCGCGCTCTTGCGGTAGCGCGAGGCCACCACGGAAAGCTTGCGTCGCAGCACCTCAGCGAGGAAGTTGCCGTTGTCGTACGGCGGCTCCAGGAACCGGGAGTCGATGCGCTCCGTCTCGGATTTCACCATGTCAAGCATGGCGTTCACCTCGCACTCGTTGGTGAAGACCTCGCCAACGTCCTGAACGCGCTCCTTTGATTTACCCTGTACAGCCAAAAAACACCCCTTAGCCCATGCCGGCGGATCAGAAAACCGCAGCATAAAACACTAGTGAACAATTCTAACAGAAGGTGCGGACGCAATATTGCATCTGTTCCCAAGCGGAGCCTTTGCAGCAACCGCCACGGGACGCAGGCCAACCGTTCATTATTATGCCCCCCCAGCGGAGCAACCACTGCCACGTGCTCACCCGTCGGG
Organism: uncultured Collinsella sp.; assembly: GCA_958419975.1. GTDB lineage: Bacteria > Actinomycetota > Coriobacteriia > Coriobacteriales > Coriobacteriaceae > Collinsella. Next base: position 3,330 of record CATZIG010000079.1, on the reverse strand, counting down.
GGCCGCCCGCGCCGAACTTGCGTTCGCTCCGGGTGCCGAGCTGGGTCGGTCGCGCCGCGGGCCGCCCATGCGCGTGGAATGGCCTCGTAGCCGAGTCCCAGGTACGCGAGCACCGGTGTCGCCGCCGCGCCCGCGATGCCCAGCCAGAACGCCAGCGGCTTCGTGCGGACCCTCCAGTTGATGCCCATAGGTCTTCTCCTTCCATGGGCAATTCAAAGGGGCTGGTCGCCTGCGCGCCGCGGAGGAGGCGCAGGTACAGCCCGTACGTGGGCGAGGTCTACGTGGCGCCTGGGAACACCTGCCTGGACGAGAGGGGCAGACACCGCTTCGCGGCCAGCCAAACGGGCTGTGGGTCACAGGCATCACGGAATTCCGCATCCCCGCCGGCAAGTGCACCTCTCGCCGGCGATCAATTGCTTCAACGGAATGCCCGTCGGCTGGTCCATCGGCACGCCCCCGAACGCGGTGCTTGCCAACTCATCGCTCCTGCGGGCCTGCTCGCAGCTTGCGTATGGTGAGCACCACTGGGTGCACTCCGACCGCGGCAGCCATTACCGGTGGCCCGGTTGGATCGCCATCTGCGATGGGCACGGCATCGTGCGCTCGATGGCGAGGAAGGGGTGCTCACCCGACAATTCAAGGGCGGAGGGCTTCTTCGGCAGGCTGAAGGTGGAGTCCTTCCACGGAAGGGGCTGGGACGATGCTGGCATGGGGGAGTTCATGGAGATGCCGGACGCCTATCTGTTCTGGTACCGCGACAAGCGCCGCAAGAGCGACCTGGGCTATATGAGCCCGATGCAGTTCCGAAGAAGCCTAGGTCCTGTAGCGTAGGAACACAGTCCGGGGTTTCCGCTGCAGTCCCCGGTGTTCAGTTTAGCCTTGACAGAAGCAGTCCACCTGGAGCGCAACGTCGCGGAGTGGTGCCGCCACAAGCGCGTCGGGGGCGCCACCGTTGCCGCGCTGAAGGCCGCCTTCATGGACAAGCTCGGTAAGGTCGCGTAGGATAACGGCCGACGACGGCCCTGGAGGGAATTACGCCTCTTTTCGTGACACAACTTGCCCTCCAGGTGTAATTGGCTAAATTGTTGGTATGCAGGACACGTTGGCGACTCATAAAAGTTGCACGGTTGATGGGGGAGAGTTTGGGACGATCAAAAGAGCGCAATTCAAAGGTTGAGCTTCTGCGCATCATCTCGATGTGGTTCATAGTAGCTCATCATTTCGTGATTCATAATGCTGAGCCTATTTCCGTTTTCCCCGGGACCGTTGCACGCATGGTGCTGCATGGCGTGTTGTACCCTTCGGGGCGTATTGCCGTTGCCGTGTTTTTTATCATTACGGTGTGGTACCTGGCCGACGCGCAACTGACACTTAAGGGTCAGCTGCGAAGGGCTTGGACCCTGCTGGGGCAAATGCTCTTTTATAGTGTGCCACTCGTCCTGTACTTCGGCGTGTTTAAGGCGGGGGATGGTCTGCAAGCTGAAGAGCTAATGGCTGCCGTCTTTGCTCCGCTCGCCTCTCTGTGGTGGTTTCCTACGGTGTATATTTTGCTGATTCTTGTGGCGCCCTATCTGTTCGACGGGTTGCGTACCTTGACGAGCCGGCGACTGGGTGAGCTCTGTATGCTGCTGGTCGTGTTATATGGGGTCTTGCCCGTTGTGCCGTATTCGACAATTGGTGGCTTTGTTTCCTCCCTGACGGGTCAGACGGTCGTGATCGCGTGCGTGACGTGTTGGTTTAAGTGGCATTATCGCGGTGGGACGGGTGCGAGGGTTTTGGTGCTGCCCGTTCTTTCGTACGTTGCTGTGTATGTTTGCTACTTTGTGGCTCAAAGGGATGTGCTCCTTTTGAGCGCTTTCGCTTCCAACGTGTACGAATCGGTGGTGACTAATCCCGCAAGCCTCTTGTCGCTTACGATCGCACTTCCGGTGTGCTTGTTTGTCTTTAACGCTCAACCTGCGCATTGGCCTGTTGTCAATTACTTGGCCACGTTGTCGTTTGGCGTGTACCTTGCCACGGACAGCGCGTACATGCAGGAGCTGCTGTGGAAGAACTTGCTTGTGTTCTCCCACTGCCACCCAGCGTGGGGACTGCTGTCGGTGGTGCTCGTGGTGACCGGCGTGTATGTTGCCGCTTCCTGCGTCGAGGCGGTTCGACAGGTTCTGTATCGGGCGTTTTTCAAGCATCCGGGTAGGGTGTTTGATGTTTTGTGGGACAAGATTGAAGGGGTTTCTTTGCCGAAGTAGGCCATTGTTGGGTCAAGTCCTAAGCGGTGCGTAAATTCGTAATCGCGATTCTCCTACGCTGCCTTCCTCAGCTCGGTTCCGATAATGGGGTAAGGGTGAAAATGGGTTAACGGCAGGTCAAGTAATTCAGTTAGAATTATTCGAGTTCTATTTTGTTTTAGTTAAAGTCTACTATTTAGATTTACGTTAATTTATTGGGAGTGCATATATGAAAAAGGTTCGTTGCGCAGTTGCTAATTTGGTTACCGCTGTTCTGGTTTCCTCTTCTTTCCTTGCTCCCGTTTCGTCGGCCTATGCACTTGAGTTTTCCTCGCTCTCTAATAATGAAGCCGAGACCTCTAGCTCCTCTTCATTTTCGGATTTCGTTTCCGAGGATACTGAGAAGACCGCCGAAGCCGACTCTTGTGAGGATACTGAGAAGACCGCCGAAGCAGGCTCTTGTAATTCGGATGTCGAATCGGCCGCTCAATCGGCTCAATCTTCCGATTCCTCTTGTGTCGATGCCTCTTTCCAATACTTGTACATTTCGCAACCCTCTCTTTCTTTGGGTGCTATGCAAGAGGCGGCGTTCGCAACTGCATCTGATTCTGATGTTTTGACCTCTGCGTCCCTATCATTCGTCAGCAATTCTGGCGAAGAGCGCTCCGTTGAAGCTTCGGCTTTCTCTGGGAATGCTGCGGGCTTTACATTTGGACAAGATTTGTTGGTAGCGCGGTATTTTTTAACCGGTATTACGTATCAGGTGAAGGATTCGAACGCGATCTATTCAGTGGACCTCTCCTCTGAGGATTACAGCTTTGACGTAGTCAATTCGTCTTCTTCATCTGATAGCGTTGACAATATCGATGATTTGTCGGTCTACTATGCTGATGAGAACGGCAATCCTGTCGAGGCTTTCTCTATTGAAGAGGCGCTTTCCGGTTCTGAAGGTTATGGTGACATTGCGGCTTATAGCGTCGATTCCCGTTCGGCTCGTAAAAACGTTCGCGTGGTTGCACTTGATGCCGGTCACGGTGGATCCGATCCCGGCGCTCAGGGCAATGGGAAGAGTGCAGCCGACCTAACATGGAAGATTGTTAGCGCG
>CATZIG010000078.1 GCA_958419975.1 uncultured Collinsella sp. | reverse complement strand
GTGAACAGGCTTGCAAAGGATAAGGACCAGCCGTCAGATGTGGGCTACTTTGAGGTCGAGCCAGTGCTGACGCCCGATCGCCTGGCAGATTACCTTGCGGCATGCAAGGGGAGCGCGGCCAAGCAGCTGCGGCGGCTGTGCCCCTTTCTGTCGGAAAACCTGCGCTCACCCATGGAATGCATCATGCTTGCCATGTTTTCGCTTCCGTTTTCTTATGGCGGATTTGCCTGCGGTCCCTTTAAGACCGACTGCAAGATCGAGTTCGATGACCGTGCGCAGGCGATCTCGGGGATGCCGTATGCGGTTTGCGATGCCTATCAGGAAGCAGCTCGGTTTGACCTGGAATACAACGGTGAGCAGGGCCATTCGTCTCGCGGCGGGCGCATTCACGATGAAAAACGCAATACGGGTTTGGCGTCCATGGGAATCGAGGTCGCGACGGTCAACAACGAGATGCTCTGCGACATGGAAGCGATGGAAGCGCTCGCATGGCGCATCCACCAGCGTATGGGTAAACGATATCAGAATCGTGTAGAGGCTCGTCGAAAGAGGCAAGATGCTCTGCTGAATACGCTCCGAGCGTGCTTTGGGCTCAAGCCGGCGTAAAACTATGGCTTTATAGGGGGTCTGTTTATATGCCATGTGCAAAAAACGGCAAATATGAGTACTGTTACTAGATTAGTGACAGCAAAAATAAAGAAACTTGGGCCGAAAAACTGGATTCAGCGAAGAGATAATAAACGAATGTGGAATATCTTGGCGCCAAGCGGGCTGTGCGGAACTCAAAAAGGGCTCGTGGGGCGGAAATACGCTGCTACTAAATTGGTAGCAGTACTCATATTTGCCGTTTTTTGCACACGGCACCCTGAGACGGGTGCCCCGGGGCTCCCCGTGGGGGAGCTCCGGGCTTCATGGGGGCACGAATGGTCCGCCCCGACCCGCGATGCGAATAACGTCCCTAACCTTAAACTATAGCTTGAACTTAGCTATAATGCGCTACGTTCCTGCCAGGCTGTGGTTGCGGACGGACGAAATGCCCATCCTAGTCCAAGACAGACGCGGTCAAAGGGATCCACGTAAGCGACCGCGTGCGCGCGGCGCGATCATGGCGCGTCCTAGATGTAAGCCGCACCGTCCGTTCTACTTTCTTTGGGGCAATACCGCCTCGCGGGCGAGCGGGCCAGTCGTGAAGGTGGCTGCGGCCTCCCGAGCAAACGCCCCGGTGCGCAAGTGTGGGGTCAAATACCAGGTCAGCTGGTGGGAACAACCCGATATTCCGTGCGGGGCACGGATCGTATACGACACAGAAGGCAGGGTAGTGGACATGGTGAGGGGCAGCTTGATGCATGCGGCTCGGTTAGGTGCTGGGGCCGCGGCGGTCATTGCCGTTTTGGGCCTGAGCGGATGCGCGTTCAATCCACTGTCCACGTTCACGACGCCCACGATCGACCAGATCGAGCGCGAGACCGTTACCCCCACGGTATCGGACGATGCCCTGGTCACGCCGGGAACCCTGACGGTCGCCCTCGATACGTCCGATGCACCGCAGGCCATGCAGGATGCCGACGGAAACCTCACGGGCTATGCGGTCGATGCCGCTCGTGCCCTCGCATGCCGCATGGGTCTCAAGGTCGCCTTTGTCGATGCGTCCTCGGCCGATTCCGCGCTCAGCGATAAAAAGGCGGACATCTTCATTGGCGACATCAAGTCTGCGGGCGGCGACATCAGCTCGCTTGGCACCTGTCTGTACGATGCCGCCGCCGTATTCGGCAAGAGCAGTGACGGCGAGTCGCTGAGCGTTTCCACCGAAACGCTTAACACCGCTACCCTGGGCGTTCAGACCTCCTCGGCCTCGCAGGAGGCGCTCGCCAAGCAAAGCATCACCGCCAACCAAAAGACCTTTTCCAACATCAATGAGTGCTTTGAGGCGCTCGAGTCGGGCGAGGTCGATTACGTGATCTGTGATTCCACGGCTGGTGGCTACCTCGCGCGTCTGATGAGCCAGATCTCCTATGTCGGTACGCTCGAGGCGCCCTCCACGCTTGGCGTCGCAGGTCTTAGCTCTAATGATGAGCTGTGCCGTGCCGTGAGCGATGCCCTCGATGGCATCACGGTCGATGGCACGCTCGAGGCAGTCCACTGCGTCTGGTACGGACAGATGCCCTATGACCTTACCGCCAAGACCGTTTCGGGGGCCAATGTGCAGGCATCCGACTCCACGTCCAACGAGACCGAGTCCTCCGATGGCGACGCCTCTGATAACAACGGCGACAGTCCGTCGTCTAGCCAGGAGGGCGCCATCACCGACGATGACATCAACAAGCTCAATAGCTAGTTATTGGTAGGGGTTGCGTCTGCCATACACCGAACAAGGCGCTTCTTCACGGTTTCAACACGCATGGCCGGGTCTCCCAAATAGGGGAGCCTGGCTTTTCTATTTTGGTAAAACTAGCAGGTCAAAGCTAATTTCCAGGAGAAAAATTAACTCCGTCGACGCCTTCCTATAGCGCACTTTGTCACGGAAAAGTGCGAGACTTCGGTATGCGGTATCAAGCAGTCGTTATTCGGGTCTTTGGGAAATCGCGTGATTAAATGCACGGCAATGGGTACATAGCCAGTACAGTAAGTCCCCGAGGCAGATTGGAGCCACGTATGGATATCAAGGTTTCTGGACGCAAGACGACGGTAACCGATGCTCTGCGTGCGCATGTGGATGAGAAAATCGGCGAGGCGCTCAAGGTTTTCGACATCGAGCCCATGACAGTCGACGTCGTGCTTCGTTATGAGAAGAACCCCTCGAACCCCAACCCGGCAATCGTCGAGGTCACGGCTCGTGCCCGCGGTTCGGTGATTCGCGTTGCCGAGCACGGCGCAGATATGTATGCTGCCATCGACCTCTCCGCCGATAAGGTCACCCGCCAGCTGCGCAAGTTCAAGACCAAGGTCGTGGACAACCGCCAGGGTGGTGCCAGTGCCGCGGATGTCGCGCCGGTCGAGCGCGTTGAGGATCTGGCCGACCTGCTGCTGCCCGAGGAGGACGACGACCTGCTCGTCCGCGAGAAGGTCATCGATGTCACCCCGATGACCGAGGAGCAGGCGCTGGTGCAGACCGATTTGCTGGGCCACGACTTCTACGTGTTCGAGAACGCGACGACCGGTCTCATCAATGTGGTGTATCACCGTAAGAATGGTGGATATGGCATCATCAAGCCCCGCATCGAAACACTTGACGAGTAAAATACGTTAACTTGCATGAGTTAACGGTTGGCGGCCATCCCATGCGGGTGGCCGCCTTTTTACGTAAGGAGTCGCTTTGATGGACAAGGCCGCATCCGCCGGTCATTCGAACCGTTGCCGCATCGTCGTCGATACCTGCTGCGACTTTAGCCCCGAGGTCGCCGCGAACCTTGATGTCGATATCCTGGGTTTCCCCTTCATTATCGATGGCGAGGAGCGCACGGATGACATCTGGTCGAGCATCACACCCAAGGAGTTCTACGACCGCATGCGCGCCGGTGCCCGCGTGTCCACCTCGGCTGTGTCGCTCGGTCGCTATATCGAGTTCTTTACCGAGTGCGCCAAAGAGGGCACGCCCACGGTCTACCTGTGCTTTACCTCGGCGCTGTCGTCGAGCTACAACTCCGCGTGCCAGGCGGCGGACGCCGTGCGTGCCGAGTATCCCAACTTTGAGCTCTACGTGGTCGACAACGCTCTGCCCTGCGCGACCGGCGCGCTCTTGGCGCTCGAGGCCGTGCGCCAGCGTTCGGCGGGACTGACCGCCACGCAGCTGGTCGATTGGGCAAACGAGGCCAAGACCTACGTGCACGGCTACTTTACGCTCGAGAGCTTCGACGCACTGGCTGCCGGCGGCCGCATTCCGCCCGCGGCGGCGCAGCTCACGGCAAAGCTCGACGTCAAGCCCGAGCTCTCCTACGACCTGCCCGGCTCGCTGTCGCTGATCGGCGTCAACCGCGGCCGCAAGAAGGCGCTCAAGTCCATCCTCAAGTCGTTCCGCGAGAACTACGTGCCCGATCGCACCATGCCCATCGCCATCATGACGGCCGATGCCGAAAAGGATGGTGACTGGCTCGAAGCCGCCATCCGCAAGGAGGAGGGTTGCGCCGACGTCACGATCATTCGCGGCTCCGTGGGTCCCACCATCGGCTCGCACGTGGGCCCCGGCATGGTGGGCTGCGCGTTTTGGGGTAAGAACCGCGCCGACAAGGCGTCGCTTTCCGACCGTATCGCCCGCCGCGTGCGCGGTCAGTAGGCAAGCGCTGCGTCCGTAATCGCCCTCGACTCACAGCCCAAACGCTGGCACCGAGTATTCAACCTGGTAACAACACCCAACCCAAAAGGAAAGGTTTCATGGCAAACAAGCTCTCCGTCGCATTCATTGGCACCGGAATCATGGGTGCCCCCATCGCCGGCCACATTCTGGACGCCGGCTATCCCGTCACGGTCAACAACCGCACCAAGTCCAAGGCTGCAGCGCTCGTTGAGCGCGGTGCCGTCTGGGCCGATACGCCGGCAGATGCCGCGGCGAACGCCGACGTCGTCTTTACCATGGTGGGTTATCCCTCCGAGGTCGAGGAGCTCTACCTGGCGGGCGACGGTCTGCTCGCGTGCACTAAGCCCGGCGCGGTCCTGATCGACCTCACCACGAGCTCGCCCGAGCTCGCCCGTGACATTGCCGAGGCCGCCCAGGTTTCTGGTCGCATGGCGTTTGACTGCCCCGTCACCGGCGGTGAGTCGGGTGCTATCGCCGGCACGCTCACGGCTATCGTGGGCGCTACCGAGAACGACATCGCCCCGGTCCGCGACATCCTTGCCACCTTTGCGGCAAACATCTGCTGCTTCGACGGCGCCGGCAAGGGCCAGGCTGCCAAGCTCGCCAATCAGGTGTCGCTGGGCGCCTGCATGGTCGGCATGGCAGACGCCATGGCATTTGCCGAGCTGAGCGGCCTTGATCTGGAGAAGACCCGCGAGATGATCCTGGGCGGTACCGGCAAGTCCGGCGCTATGGAGAGCCTGGCGCCCAAGGCGCTTGACGGCGACTACAAGCCCGGCTTTATGGTCGAGCACTTCATTAAGGACCTGCGCTTGGCGCTCGCCTATGCCGACGATCGTGAGCTCGCTCTGCCCGGTGCCGACGTGGCCTTTACGCTCTACGACATGCTTGACGCCATCGGTGGTGCCAAGCTGGGCACCCAGGCCATCACGGTACTCTACAAGGAGGAGGCCGACGCCATCGCTGCCGGTCTGGACTGGTCGCAGTATCGCCCCGAGGAGCACGGTGCCCACGAGGACGGCTGCGGTTGCGGCGAGCATGGTGACGACCACGAGTGCGGTTGTGGCCACCACCATGGCGAGGACCACGAGTGCTGCGGCGGCCACGGCCATGATGACGGCCACGAGTGCTGCTGCGGCCACCATCACGAGGAGTAGCGCCCATGAGCTGGACGTTCGTAGTGCTTGCGCTGGTGCTCTTTCTCTTTGCGATCTACATCGGCTTTTTGTGCGGCCAGTGGGCGTGCGAAAAGCGCGTCATCACCAAGCGCGACTACTGGATCGCCAACTTTGCGGGAGCGGCGGCAGTCGTCCTGCTGACCTGGGTGTTTTCGCTGTTCCCGCTGGTGCAGTTTGCGCCGATCGGCTGGCTCGGCGGCTTTATCGCCGGCCTTAAGATGAGCTTTGGCGAGTCCGTCGGCCCGTGGCGCAAGCACGATGAGGTCTTTAACGTCAACAAGGCTCACCGCGCCGCCGCCGACGCGGGCGATGCCGAGGAACGCCGCCGTGCGCGTCACAACGGCGCGGCCGACCGACAGCTCATCTCGGTCACCGATGACAGCAAGGGTGCTGGCAAGCATGCTAAGAAATAGTAAGAAGAGGTAACTATGGCAGAAAACAAGGAAGAACAGCTCACCGACGAGGAGCTGGCACAGCTTCAGCTGGCAGAGGAGAACGAGAACGCCGTCGACCGTCTGGTCAAGGAGCTCGGCTGCCCCACGCGCCGCATCCGTCAGTTTGCCGCCCGCGTGCTGCACCTGCTTGCCGAGCGCGATCCGCAGCGCGTCGTGCCCTGCGTGCCCGCGCTGATCGAGGCGCTCGACCGCCCCGAGGCTCAGACCCGCTGGGAGGCTCTCGATGCCCTGGCGGCGCTCGCCACCACCTGCCCCGAGCAGCTGGGCGATGCCTTTGAGGGCGCCGAGACCGCGCTGTTCGACGAGATTTCCTCCACGCTGCGCTATGCCGCCTTCCGCCTGCTGTGCGTGTGGGGTGCCACGAGCGTCGAGCGTTCGCGCGAGGCTTGGCCCATCCTGGACGAGGCCATCCAGTGCTACCACGGCGACCTCGAGTATCGCGACATGCTTGGTTGCCTGTACGAGTTTGGTCAGGGCGAGATCGACGCCGAGGTCGCCGAGAAGCTTGCGATGCGCCTTAAGTTCGATGCCGAGAACGGCAAGGGCAGCTATCTCAAGGCCCGTTCGAGCGAGATTTGCGAAATGCTTGTTAAACGTTTTGGCCTGGATCTCTCCAAAAAGAAAAAGCGTGCTAGCGTTAAAAAATCTGAGGCCGCCGAAGACGAGGAGTAACAGATTATGGCGCACGATGTAGTCCTGATTCCCGGTGACGGTATCGGTCCCGAGATTACGCAGGCCATGCGCCGCGTGGTCGAGGCCACCGGTGTCCAGATCAATTGGAACGTCCAAGAGGCCGGTGCCGGCGTCATGGACGAGTTTGGCACGCCACTGCCTCAGCACGTGCTCGATGCGGTCGCCGAGACCAAGGTTGCTATCAAGGGCCCCATCACCACGCCGGTCGGTACGGGTTTCCGCAGCGTTAACGTCGCCCTGCGCAAGCATTTCGACCTGTACGCCTGCGTGCGCCCCTGCCTGTCGCAGCCGGGCGACGGCTCGCGCTTCCGCGACGTCGACCTGGTCATCGTGCGCGAGAACACCGAGGACCTCTACGCCGGCATCGAGTTCGATGAGGGCGCTGCCGAGGTCGAGGAGCTCTCGCAGCTCGTCGAGCGCTCGGGCCAGAAGACCTTCGCCGCCGATTCCGCCATCTCAATTAAGCCGATTTCCATCGCCAAGAGCCGCCGTATTGTGGAGTACGCCTTTGAGTACGCCCGCCGCTGCGGCCGCAAAAAGGTGACGGCCGTGCATAAGGCCAACATCATGAAGGCGACCGATGGTCTGTTCCTGCGCGTTGCGCGCGAGGTGGCCGCCAACTATCCCGATATTGAGTTCAACGACAAGATCGTCGACGCCACCTGCATGGGCCTGGTCCAGAACCCCAACGACTTCGATGTCCTGGTGCTGCCCAACCTGTACGGCGACATCGTGAGCGACCTGTGCGCCGGCCTCGTGGGCGGTTTAGGGATGGCCCCCGGCTCCAACATCGGTGCCGACTGCGCCATTTTCGAGGCTACGCACGGCTCCGCGCCCGATATCGCCGGCCAGGATATCGCCAACCCCACGGCCGAGATCCTCTCTGCTGCGATGATGCTCGATCACCTGGGCGAGAACGATGCTGCCAATCGCATTCGCGCCGCCGTATCCGCCACGCTCGACGAAGGCGAGCAGGTTACCGGCGACGTGCGTCGTGCCCAGACCGGCTCCGTTGAGGGCGCTGTGGGCACGCAGGCCTTTGCCGATGCCGTTATCGCGCACCTGGCCTAAGGCATGCAGACTGCAAACGCCTAAATAGTACTTAAGTGTTTGCGTATAACCTGAGAATCAATACGCCCGGCGCTCTGTCGGGCGTATTCTATTGCGGACTATGTTTCCTAACAAGGAGTAACTGATATGAGTCTGATTCAAAAGAAGGACGAGAAGGACGAGATCGACGGCATCCAGATCATCGAGCGCGGCGAAGGCCCCGACGGTGACGAGGATGAGAAGATCGACCTGGTCGCCGGTACGTCTGCCGAGCACATTGCTGCCGGCACGACCGCCGAGGAGGAGGACGCCCGCCTGGAGGCTCAGATTGCCGCGGATGCCGCTGACGAGAACCTCATGCCCGAGGAGCAGGACGAGGACGACTCCGACGTGGACGACCATGCATCCAAGCACAAGAAGACGATGATTGCCGCCTTCGTGGTCGCTATCGTGATCGCTGCCGTGATTGGCTTCTTTATCGGCAACGGTGGTTTTGGCGGCAAGGGCGTCGGCTCGGCGACCCTCACCGAGGACCAGCTCGATTCGACCGTGGCAAGCTACAGCTACAACGGCAAAAAGAGCGACATCACCGCGCGCGAGGCCATCGAGAGCCAGTACAGCCTCGACACCGTCAAGGATGGCGATGGCAACTACACCGCTCCCTCTGCCGATGTCATTCTGTCCTACGTGCGCAACAAGATTCTGCTCGATGCTGCCGAGGACGAGGGCGTCACCGTCTCTTCTAAGGAGATGAAGAAGTACGCCGAG
>CATZIG010000077.1 GCA_958419975.1 uncultured Collinsella sp. | reverse complement strand
GAATATGGATTTGGCACCCAGTGGTCAATTCAGAAACAAATTGATGCGCTTTCCGCTCCATGCTACATTCCCCTTGCGCTTAAGTTTGAAGAGGAGGTTGGAACCGCTGTTCTAAACGCATCGAGAGAGGCGAGGTCTGTTAATCCTTACACAACGATTCGACATGATGCCAGCCTTGCTTCCGTCCTGTCGAATATATCATGTTTGTTATTTAGTTCATTATTGTGCGGAAGCATATCGAGTGCCCTCTATGCTCGCGGCCTGCTTGCCAATTCGCTTATCGACTACTCCTCTATCTACAATTGGCCAAAACTTGAGCTTGAGGGAATTAAGCTTCTTGTTCTTCAGGGGGATGCTAAGGGCTTTGAGAAAAGGTTTGCTTACAAGAGCGATCGTTTAAGGTCCTACCTTCCGTCGTGTGCCGAGGAACTGTGGCGTCTGACTTCTTTGACGGCACAGGTATATCGTCCGAGCACGAGAGCCGTCGTCATTAAGGAATGCGCGCCTTATTTTTCGGATGACACCATTTGCGTTGCTTGGAGCACGTTAAACGCTGCAGATGATTATCGGCAGTCTGCATCAGAATGGATCAAAGCCATCGGCATGATCAAGATGCGGGTTGATGAGAAGTCACTTGTAAACCTACTTTGTCGGATTGTCGATCAACATTTATATACCGTCGCTTCTGATGTTTCGAACGTTATTGGCGGAATGGATTTAGACAAAATTGATAATGAACTCGTTAATCAATTGGGTCGTAGTCTTAAATCGAATTCTGACGAACTGCTCAAATATAATTTCTCCGCTGGCGTATTCGGAGGTGTTGAGAAGCGTTGCGGCTATTCTATTCTGAGTGAGGAGCAAGTAGAGCACCTTTCTGCTGTCGAGCAGGGTTGTTATTCTGACAACAAATCTCCTGCATGCAATACGGAGACGGCTTGTATCGATGAATTGCGTACGCAATTCGATTCGAATAATCGTTCTGATTTTCGCTCTGGGTTTTCCGTTCGTCCTTCTTCTCTGCTATGTCGGTCCCTCGATGATGATTCCTTTGAGTCATTTAGCGCATCCTTGGCTCGCGTGCTGGAACATTGTCTTAAAGAGCTTCCGTCATATCAAGGATCCCCTTGCTCCGTAGGAGAGGCTATGGTCGTATTAAATAAGTTTGCATGTTGTTGTGTGCGCGATGGAAAAGCGCTGCCCGACGGTTGGACGGATTTGATTTCTGAGCTTCCGGATGAGTGGCCAGAAGATCCAGTATTTAGAGATCCTGCTTCAATGGATTCATGTGCATGGTCTGTAAGGTGTTTGGCTTTGAAAGTGGTTGCTGGCCTTGCAAAGGACATAGAGTTCCTAACGCTTGGTATAAGATTTGAAACACTTACTGCTTCCGGCCAGCGTGCGTTTTTGGATGTGCTTGAGCAGCTGATTGTTTGTAATGCTATCTGCGATCGGTACTGTGACGCCGTTTCTGCAATCTGTTCGAGCATTTTGCTTAGTGAGGACTCTGCTGTGCGTGCAATATTGCTTGCAAGCATTGCTGCAGGTTATCGTAGATGGGAAGCGAGCTCTTTTAGCGATTTAGCGTTTCAATCGTTGCACGATGTTTCCCCTAATGTTGCATTTAAGCTTGTGCGCTTATGCAAGGAGGGGAAATTTGATGATGCTTCTCTCGAGCAAAAGTTGCTTGGTGGGCTCTCGAGTGATTCCAACTGGTTTATTCGATGGCATGTTGCGAATGACTAGACGGAGGCTGCTCGCCTGAGTAGCTGCTTGTTCGAGTATTGTTGAATATCGCGATACGGTACCGCCAATGACGCGTTTGAGCATCGGAGCCAACATGAGCTTCGGTGCTCTGTTGTTGCGGCTCCTGATTGACCTGCACCGATCTCGGTGCCTATTTGTTGCTATCGGCAGACCTCGCAGCGCTGACGTATGTCGGTATCGCCCAGATTGGTGATATCGGATTGACGGACCCCGAGTTCTCCCTTAAAGTAAGCCTTGTGATGAGGCCTTGCGACGGTACGTCCGGCTTGGTCCGTGGGAACCGCCGAAAGGCGGTTTTCGCGTTTAAGGGGCCCATATGGATAAGCCATTTAAATCTATTGCCGAGCAGATTGCTATTCTTGAAAGCCGTGGGCTCGAATGCGATTACGATACTCGTTTAGTTCTGGAGCGCGAGGGATACTACCCGGTTGTTAACGGCTACAAGGATTTGTTTCTTGACCAACGGGATGGTTCTGGCCAAGAGGTTTTCGTAAAAGGGACCAAGTTTTCTGATATCTATCGTCTATTCGAATTCGATCGAACTTTGCGCCTGCTGATGTTTGAGTATTTTAACAAGGCGGAAGCAGTTCTTAAGACCGTCTGCTCTTATCGGTTTGCTATGGCTCATAAAGATAACCCAGAAGCATACCTTGATAGAGATTCCTATCGGGCTGAGGCCGGCTATCGAAAAAAGATCGACACGCTTATCGGTGATTTCGAGAAGGTGCTATGTAGGTCTAAAAAATGGAACAGTGATTATAAAAGGGACTACATTCGTCATTATGAAAATAATCACGACAATACGCCGGTATGGATTCTTATGAATTACTTAATGCTTGGCCAGGCATTCAAGTTTTTCGAGTTTCAGCCAGAAAGCATGAGAAATTCCATTGCCAAGTCGTTTTCTGACCTTTATTCCGAGACACATGAAGTCCATAAGCGTATCAGCCCACGAAGGCTAAGACTTGCGTACGATCATATTAAAGATTTCAGAAATATCTGCGCGCATGACGAGCGCCTGTTCTGCGCGAGGGTGTCTCCGTCTCGCGATGTCAATCTAGTAGGGGTTTTAAGCGATCTTGAGCTAGTGCTGACTGAGGGTGACTATAAGATGTTACGCCGAAATATACTGCTTGATGCACTTAAGTTGAGTGACGAGCTCAGCAACGATGCCAGCGCAAAGGTGCTTTTCGCTATGGGTGTTAACGATTTATCGAGTGTGTTTCCTAAGGAAATACTGGGGTCGTAATCGACGCGAGCGATGAATTTACTCTACAAGTTGGACGTGGATGCGATCGCGCGGGGAGCGGGAGGATGGTCACTGGCGGCGTCCCGCCCGCGCTTCGTTGGCTATACGCGATGCGTGAGCTTCAACATGAGACCGTCTTGCGACTCTTCGAGGTTCGGCACCGAGGCCTTCGAGGAAAAGCCCGCGAGGTTGCTGCCTAGGTCAAGCTCTGCATGGCCGTATTCTTCAATTTTGCAGCCCGGGTGATTCTTGTCTGGTGAAAGGCGACATTCGACCGGTCGCGACCCGATGATTCGATACTCCTTCTGATATGCGTACTTGGGCGTTTTGATAACGAGATTGTGCGGGATGCCCTCAAAGATCTCGCGTATCAGTTTTGGCCCGGGGACGCCGTAGGAGATGGGGCCGTGGGCGTAGATGCTTCCGTCGTCGGTGGTGTGTCTGTCGGCGAGGCGCGCGAAGCTGTCGTACTGCACAATGCCGATCCACCCGTCCGCGCACCCGAACTCCCGGATCATGCGCGTCGGGATTTTCACGGCGTTGTCGACGATGTCGTTCTCGCGGACTGTATACATGCAGTAGATGGGCAGACAGTAATTTCCGTAGAGGCGTGCCCCGGGAGCCATGGACGCCTCGAGCGGGTCGCCCTGTTCGCCAAGCAGTCTATGATAGTAGCCGGCTGCGTTCATGTAGAGACGCCCGTTCAGCAGGTCGTCGATGTACGCCTCCCTGGGTGCGAACTTGAGTAGGTAGGCGATGGTGTTGCTGGGCATGGCGTGTC
The DNA here is from genome assembly GCA_958419975.1 of uncultured Collinsella sp. GTDB lineage: Bacteria > Actinomycetota > Coriobacteriia > Coriobacteriales > Coriobacteriaceae > Collinsella. The sequence continues at coordinate 4,639 of CATZIG010000077.1, read as the reverse complement.
CTTTCTTTGGTTGTGATGTCCCGGACCGCCATGTGCGTCCGGGGTGCGTGCTACCAAGGTAAGGGCGCCACGTGGGACCCTCGTGCCGGAATGGCTCGCGTCTGGCGCTTGCCGGGATTGTGGCTGCCTTTGGCACTGGGGTACACGCAGGCGGAGCGTTCCGGAAGTTGTTGTTGGACGGGGAAGTGTCGGCCGCCGTCAACTTTCAACGATATCGGGCGCCTTCCGTGATTGACGATGTGACCAACTGCGGCCGCGGCTGCGTCTTATGGGCATCGGCGAGGACACGAAAGAGCAGCCTTGCCTCGTCTTCGTTGGAAAATAGGGAGCTTTATCCGCCAATGAAGAGCGGGCGATTCTTGCCGTTTGGCGTGGCTTCTCGGTCGGTTACGAGGGCGTCCATAAACCTTCCCTCGTTTCTCTCGAGCGCGGGACTGGCGCTCCTTTGGCGCAGCGGCGCGGCGAGTGAAATGTTTGACATGTCGTCGTACTCAGCCACGGCGATCCGGCTCACGTGGAACGTACGGGTGATTTCGGACCTCGAGCGCCCGGCTGCATCAACCAGCCGAATATCATTCGCTGGGGCCAGGGGCACGGTCCTATTAATCAAATTACTCGATTCTTAATGACTAAAGTGCTCGATTCTCGGCGATCTTACGGACCACTTATAAATGAATATCAGTAAACTTGACCCCGTCCTGGACAAGACGGGGTCGCAGCCGTCGACCAACAGCACAATCGAGGGAGGGGCGAACTCCCAACTGAGGGCCGTCCTGTGCAAAACCGTGGGTTGACTTCGGTCAAGCGCGTGAAGGCGGTGCTCTGGTGGTGCCGCGCGCGCTTGGGGGACGCGAGGCGGCGCGCGAGGAGCTCGCCACGATGCCGATTGACACGGACATCGACTTCCTATCCGGTGCCTGCTCCGCATCGCTGACGCGTGAGGATGGAGGCCCAGAACGTGGCAACAGGGCCGTGTGGGAGGGCCTCCGCCGCAGGGCCCGTACCCGTTCTGGGTGGATTAATGGATGGAAGTTGATGTTCTACTGGGGCACATTTTTTGTCCTATGAGCCCAAAGCCGGCGTTAAGACACTTGGGTAAGCGTCAAGTTACTATTAGCAGCATGAGCCTATTTCTCATAGCCTGTTTAATAAAAGCAAGAATGGGGAATAAAGCTATCTGCCCATCGCGAACTGGCGATGGGGTACGCTACTGCCGTCAATATAGCAAACGACGAAATTCCGACGTTCGCCACATTGACACCAGCGTTGCCTGCGGCTAGCTGGATAAGGGCTTCGATAGTCATAAGTACCAATTCCTCGCTTTCGTCTAGTATGACATAGGCAATCATTGTTCTAGGTGGCCGCGAAAGCGTTGGTTGCACTTGCTGCACCTTTGATTAGCCTGTCCGGGGAGGGTTAGCCGCCGCTCGTTGATCCGGATAGGTTGATTTATTTGGGGGTATTTTGACCGAGTTCGACATCGCTCGTATTCCTCGATATAGTTCCAAAAGCTCATACGCCCATTTCGATCATAGGGTGTCTTTTGCCGATGTCCAGGACAAGATCTTAGATCCAGGGTACGTTTCCCATCACGCGTTCTACCCTCTAATTTCCAACGAGATCATCGCCGTTCGGTATCGTGGGGGTAAGCGAAGCTGCAAAGTTCGCAATATCGCTTATGCCTCGCATTTCGATCACCGCGTCTTCCAGTACTACTCTTATCTGTGGTCGGACTTATATAACAAGAGGGTCATTGCCGAAGAGTTTAATGAGGTTGCCGTAGCGTACCGCTCTTCGCTTTCATCAGACAGCGCCGTAACTGCTGGCAGCAATATTTCATCAGCTAAAAAGGCCTTCGATTATATACGCGAGCAAGATTCGGCTTTTGTGCTTACGGGTGATTTCGAGAGCTTCTTCGACAACTTAAATCATGTTCATCTAATGACGTCGTTGCGTTCGTTGTTTCCCAGTGGACGCTTACCGGACGATCATTATCAAGTCATTAAAAATATCCTCCGATATTCGTGCTGGCCTATTGCTGATTTGGCTGCTCGACATCAATTGCCATGGCCAGCAATCGATCCTACTCGGGAGAAAATGATCAGCGATGCGGCTATCGAGCTTCGGTTCAAGTCTATTCGCGAACTTAATAAGCTGGATGTTATCTTGCCAAAGTCTGAATTTCTTGCAAACAAGAGCAATATTATTACCAGACCTTGGGTACGGGATGGCTCTGCACTGGGCATTCCTCAGGGTCTTGCCGCAAGCGGAGTGCTCGCTAACATTTATATGGCCGATATCGATATGAAAGTCAGACTTGCCCTTGAACGGGTTGGCGGCTTGTATCTTCGTTATTGCGATGACTTTATTATTGCCGTTCCAGAGTCTGGCTTCGATGCACTTGTAGAGGCCATTAATCTAATGGCCGATGTCGATTCCGTTAAATTGCAACCTGAGAAAACCAAGGTGTTCCGGGTTGATGGCGGCGGAGTTGCTCAGCTTGATTTTGAAAGCGTTTGTGCGGGTGAGGTCTTTTCGTACTCCGGTGCACATCCGGCGCAGAAAGTCAGTTTCCTGGGGTTTGACTTTGACGGGCGCATTGTAAGACTTCGACAGCCTACGGTTGGAAGGTACAACAAACGTCTCCGTGAGGCGGCCACTGCGATTGCGCGCTCTAATCAGGGAGAGGGAAGGCGCGCATCAAAAAAGCGCGTCTCCGCTCTGTATCAACATTATTCACCGCTCGGTATTAAAGGAAGAAGGCTGTGCCCATCGGGTGATGCTGACCCTTCTGCATTTTCTCGCTATGGGAACTTTCTTTCCTACGTAGCGAGAGCCCAAAAGGCGTTTCCAAATGATCCGATTGCTCCCGATGAGGCTAAGATTTACAGGAAGATTAAACGCTTGAGTGCTCGGTAGGCGATGGTTTTAGCATTGAATTATTCATAGCCATAAATACTTAATCGATATCGGCCAATTCCGATCACCGGGTAATAATTGATGTGCCTTCTCGTCGTCGTGGCACGATGTCTCTGAAACTCGCGCCGAACATCAGAATGATCTGACAAGAACGGTAGTGTCGCGAAAGTTGATGTAATGGACTCTTTGGCCCCTGTGTCCAGGATTCGGAATCTATCGATATCCTAGGCTGACTCCACTCTGTCGGCAAGCTCAAGGCTGGATTCGACTATCTTCCTGGTGGTCTTTTCCAGCTAGGCCCAGTCATGACAGCCCGATGCGCCCCTCCGGAGCGTCGTGTCGTGCAACTCGGCTTCTTCCTCTCCGAGAAGTAACGCGAGGTTGCCGTGGAGACGGCCGGGATGGTCCCGAAAGCGGCCTGTTCGCGCCATGGTGGGCGTATTCTAGGCGAAGGCACGGACCCTTCCGAGCCAGGACGGGCCGCTCGCTCGGGCCAACTTTGGCGTTGCCCTGTTGGAGCGGCTTGCGTCAACATTCGCAAAGCTACCGCAAGGAGGAGGCCACAGTGATAGATAAGAGGCTTGTTGAAGCCGTTCCCGGAGCCGAGAGACTGAAATCCGCAATGATTACCCCAGACTTGTTTGTTAAGGACCTCATGCAAGACTATTCTGGGCGTCCGTTATATACATATGAGGAATGGATGCGCGAGCTCATCAATTACTCTAACGCTTTTAAGGAATTGACCAGAGGTGCGGAGTTTCATGCGCCCGCATCCGAGGCCAATGGGGAGTGTGATGCGGTATCAGACGCGTATCAGTTAGATTTCAAGCTCATCTTCGGAAAATCCATGACGCGCGCCGTAAGCCTCACTTCGTCAAGGCGAGTCTCAGACCGCGGAATGACTCTAGAACTACTTGACAAAAGTTATGAAAAAGAACAGAGAGGCTTACGCCTGCATGCAATTCTCAGGGATTACAGCCTCGCCAAGCTTGACGACCTTCTAAAAACTGAGAGTAATAAACAATTGAGCGAAGAAGACCGTGAGGCCCGAGGACTTCTTCGCTCAATCAATCATTCGAAAAACTTGCTGCTAATTTATCCTTGCCAATTTGAAGGTGTCGACAGACTGACTGAACTTGAGGAAACCGTAAACGCCGCACTTTACTATGACTTTCGGAACGTGCTCGACGTTCGACGGATACACCATCCCGACAAGGACACCTTCCTTTCATATTTTTGCGATGACCGCATGGTTGTCACAAGAGCAAACGGGCACGGCTTAGCCAAGTTCGACGATGTCATGGTCACAAAAAGCAGAATATACATGGATATTATGCGTATGCGTGATCCCGGAGAGTATCAAAGGCTGCTGAAACTTGTTTAACCGACCGCAAGGGCTAGTATTTGTGGACATCAACCCAAGATGGGACCTGCCAAGAGGACCGGATGCGGTTGCGTTCGGGTTCGCTTTTCTGCATTCAAAACAAACGCTGTGCTCGACATCCCCGGCCCCGGTGATGAGCTTTCTGGCTAAGTGGCCGCTACGGTAGGCCTCCCGGCCCGCCGTCCTCTCGTGGCGCTCGGCCGCGACAGGCTCGGACGCCTCCTCGTCGAGCAGCGCGTTGAGCGTCTCCTCGACAGTCTTCCTCACCAGATTCTTTATGTCCTTGTGCAGCGACTCCTCGTCGACTGATACGATGTTCGCAGGCATGGCCCGTGC
>CATZIG010000076.1 GCA_958419975.1 uncultured Collinsella sp. | reverse complement strand
ATACCCTAAGAGCAAACCACCCTTTTTAAGGGTGGTTCTGATGTTCGATGAGCCGAGTTGGCGTCTCTCACAAAGATAACTAGGAGCTAGCGAGGCCTATCCGAATTGCCCTCATTGGCGGTATCTTTTTCGAGCGCCGTGCGGCGGGCGCTGTAGGCGACGAGGCCGGCGCCTGCCGCGGCGAGTGCTGCAGCGGCTGCCGTAAGGGGAGCGTTGGCATCGCCCGTGCCCGCAAGCGCGCCCGCTTTTCCGGAGCGCTTGTTATTGCCGTGGTCCTTGCCACTGCCGGACCTGCTTCCGCCCGCGCCGCCGCCCTCGTCAGTACCGCCGCCACTCGAGCCACCATCGCCGTCTGCTGTCATCGGGGCGTCGTGAAGTCCTGTCGTATCCGCGCTGTCGCATACGCCGATCTGAACTTCCGAGCGCTCGCATGCCGCGTCGGGCACATGAAGCTCGTGCAGTACGGCACCCAGCGCCGAGTTTGCGCCTGGTCGAATTTCCTCGAGCGTTACGGGATCGAGCGCCACCAGATTACGCGCCTTCGCATACAGCGTTACGCGTTTGCCCACATCGTCGCTCCAACTCTCGGGGATGGCAAAGCTCATGCGGAACTGTGCCGTGCAACCCGGTGCCAGCACGGCGTTGCCGTTGTCGGCTACCAGCGGGTGCGTTGCAAAACGTGCGCCCAGCGTCTCGAGTGCATATTTCACGCGTGCCATATCGTTGTCCGAAGCGTCCTCGGCAAGCTCTGGATCGTAGATCGAAGCCATACGTGCGCTCACTCCGAATCCGATGGATGCGCTGGAGAACGGCTGGCTGGAGCCCTCTCGGTACAGATCGATCGTTCCGGCGGTCAGCAAGGTGTTGCCGTCGTTTCGCACCGTGACCATGAAGGATTCGCCTGCCGCTCCGGGCACCACCGCGCCCGAGGTAGCGACCGCGCCCGTCGGAGTGGCACACGCCACCAAGGGCACTTCGATGCCGTGCAGCTCTGCCTCGCTCTTTTCCGCGCTCACAATGTGCGTGGCGAGCGCGGAGAGCATGCCTCCCGACGTCAAAAATGTCGTTATCTGATCGACGGGATGGTCCAGCTCGCACATCACGAACGGCTCTGTGAACAGATCGCCTGCCAAGGTGCTGGCGAAGATGCGGAAGTGCTTGCCCATCACTGCTACTGGGTTGCCTTCTTCGTCGTAGGTTTGTCCCACCTTGCCATCGGTGTTCTCTACATAGAGCACGCACCTGCCGTTGTTGCTTACGCTAAACGATGCCGGGCCACAGCCTGCGGCGCCCACGGGCTGCGTTGCAAATGCCGATGCGCCTCGCGTCCAAGTAATATGCTGCAGTTGCTCGTTGACGGTTGCCAAAAAGCCCGTGTGCTGCGGCCACGGCACCGCGTGGGGTACTGTGGCATCTGGCGACATAACGCCCCAACCCGCGATGGACTGGCCGATCACGGCGTACGACGCGCAGCCACAACCGTCTGTGGTCTCGTATGCAACGGGCACCACCATTTTGCCGTTGATATTCTCGGGCGCACCCAGCTCGATGCTCGACGGTGCTTGCGGAAAGCGGAGAACTTGACGGAACGTCAGGCTATCGCCCGAAACGTCCGACCACAGGGTAAAGCACTCCAGCGCAACCTCAGCCTCGCTGCCGAGCGCCTTTTCTGCGGTGGTTCCGCGGCGGTGGAGGTAGGCACCCGACAGGCGCCCGTCGACCAGCGTCTTGCCCACCGTGATACGCGGGCACTGCAGGCAATGGCAGCCATCCTCCTGAAGGCGGCCGCGCGAGATGCTGCGCCACGACGTGTGCGACATCACGCGAACTCCGTCGTTGCTTATGCGCAGGCGCACAACGGACAGTATGCCGGCTGTGCTTGCCGTATCGAAAAGGGTGTTGTCGCCGTCAGGGCGCTCGCCCGAGACCAGCAGCACGTAAGCGTCCTGGTTTTCTCTTCCGTCCGTATATTCCACTACGTCGAAGTCGTAATCGAATATGCCGTCGCGCTCCACGTCGCCCTCGCCAAACCCAAGGGGAAAGTCCACGGGCATGGGGGCAGACCACGTGCCGTTTGCCTTTGTGTGCACCACCAGGCGCGAGCGGCCATTGTCGCCGTAGCGCACCGAGGCGATACGGAACAAGCACTCCACGCCGGCAATCACCGTTAGCTTCATGTGGGCTTCGCTGAGCACGCCAGCAAACAGCACGTTGTCGCTCGAGGGCTTGATGCCGCCACGCTCGTCCTCCGATACACCAGCAGAATTGGCGTTGGGGTCCGCAGCGGCGTCCCTCGCCTGCCCGATATGGGTGTACGCATACATTGGCGCGGCGTTTTCGCCGTTCTCTATCAGTGTATGGACGAAATGCTCGATCTGCCCCGTGTCGTCGCTTTCTGCATCTGCCTCGAGCTCAATGCGCGTGACCGCTTGATCCCAATCGCGCACGACGGGCGCGACGTTTACGACAGCGGCCTTAACCTCGGCGCGTGCGAGCAGCTCGGCGTTGGTGACGATGGTGGCCGATGCGATAAATTGCGGTACGCCGCCCGCCTCGATGTTGCTGGGCGTGCCGAAGCGGGCATCCAACGTGTAAGGCGTATCTCCACCCAATGCGAGCTCAGAGCGCTGGAGCACATACTGGTTGCCATTGTTCACCGACATATTCCACGAATCGAGGAGTGTGGGCCACGACCCCGACCAAGCCTTGGTGGTCCACTTGAACATTACGAACTGGAGTATCACATCGACATCGACGTCTGCACCAACGCGCAGTCGCGGAAGCTGGTGTCCATCTGCCTTCTCGTACCCAATGAACAGCGTGAGGGATGCGGCGCCGCGCACGGCAGACGAAGCGACGCCTGCAACGCCGGCGCCAAAGGTGACGGCAAGCCCGATCTGGATGGTGAATGAGCCCGAGGTGTTTGAATAGTCGAGCGAAATGTTTTTAAAAAACGCCGCGCCGCTGCCGTGCGTGTGGGCACCCACGGCGAGCGCCAGCTTCGCCAGCACCCAGGGGTTGACGTTTAGGAAAAACGGCACCGGTCCTAGGGTAAACTGCTCGGTCCAATTGAGGTCGGTTCTTACCTGGAAGAGGGCTTTAATATTGCCGTATGCGGGGTCGTTGTTGCTACCCCAGGTTTTGCCCACCCAATCGTAGGCGAGCGAGCCGTACAGCTGTGTGGCGATATCCATCGTGAACAGCGGCGTACAGTGGTGGCGAAGGAGCTTGGTGTTCCTTGGATCGGTGCCCGAACCGGCACTCATGCTCTTGTACTGATTCCACTTCCCCTCCATTTCGTCGAGGTAGCGGTTTGCCTGCTTGGCACCCGACTCGCGCGGCGACTTCTTCCAGTACTCCGGATCCGGATTACCCGAATCGTTCATGTAGCCGACCGGTTTGTATCCTCCGCCAAACAGTACGTACCCGGCAAACGAGAAATCGAACAAAATGGGGAACGAGGGCATCCAGCACGTGAACTTATTGCCGCCGATACCGGGAAACGCCGCGGGGAAATCAAACGGAGTGATCTCTTGGTCCATGGTGGTGGGAATGATGGTGGTCGAGCCCGATTCCGCCTTTGCGGCCGGCGCGGTGACAACGGCCATAGGGGATGAGAGCGTGTAGGTTTTGCCCTGGTAGTCGAGCATAAAGCGCAGCTTGCACCCTTCCTCCAGAAGGCCCGAAGCTGCATCGAGGAACGTGTCTTCAAGCGTGAACGTCGCCAGATTATCCGCGCCCGATGCGCTGACCTTGATCTGGCCGATCTGTGTGACGGTTTCGGTTGAGCTGCCCGCAGCGGGCATCACTTTATTGATATGCAACGTTGCCTGCCCGCCCTGCGGCAGATGAGCCTGCACGGTAAAAGCGTGCGTGTCGGGCTGGTCGTTTGCTGCTTCGTCCGCTGGCATTGCCATAAACGTGGCGTCGGCGTACTGGATGTCCCATTCGTCGAACGTGAGCTGTCGAAAGTACGGCTCGCCATCGGAGAGCGGACGTGTGGGTGCGGTAATAGCGGTGCCGCCCTGGATACGCGCAAGGGGAATCTCGACATCGCGGTAGCCTGCCATGCTAATGGAGATGCCGCCGTTAAAGTCGTACGCGTCGAGAAGCGTTGCCTCGTCCACGTAGCCTTCCGAAAGAGGGGCGACCTCAAAGATGGCCGTGCCTTCGTCATCGGTCGTGGCGGTGAGCTGCTTGCCTGCGGCATAGCGCGATATGAGCGTGACCTGGGCACCCGTGATGGGCGTATTCTTGTTGGCGACGTCGACCACGACCACACCAAACATGGTGCGCGAGAGCACCAAGACCTTGAAGGGATCATCTTCGTCGGCGTATGCCTCGGCGGGGGGCGAACGGCAATATGAAGGCGTTTGCGCTTCCCGGCACGCGCGGCAACATAATGCTCGCCAGCGAGGACGCTCCGGCAACAAGTAACGAACGGCGATCAAGCATCTTTGGCTCCCATCCCGCAGGTATCGGTGGAAATAATCCAATTTTGCGAGAAGGCATCCTGTCACGGTAGTGCCGTCCGAGGGCCAAAATGTCCAATTTGAGCGAGCGAAGCGCCGGGGCTCCGGGGCGCACGTGCCGCGCTAGGCAGTCTGGCCGCTAACGCAGCATATGAGCGACCAGTTCGGTGCGCGTGCCGATGCCAAGCTTTGCATACACACTGGATAGGCGGTTTTTGACAGTGCCCGGCGATACTCCCATATGACGAGCGATTTCGGCGTTGGTCCATCCGCGGCAGGCGAGCATGGCCATGGTGAACTCTGTGGTCGTCAGGTCGTCAGCCACGTCCTCGCCCGAATCGGGGTTGTGGATGCGCCGCCAGCCGTAGCTGAATCGGTACGTGATCTCGATGATGCGCGCGAAGTCGTCAGGGTATTGCGTTTTTAGGCACGCCTCGATGAGCCCCTGTAAAAGGCCGTGATGCTCGCCAATGAGCTCGATAAGGCCGTCGGGACGCGCAATGTTCCAAGCGGTTCCGAAGTGCGTTTTTGCGGCGTCGATGTCCTTGAGGCTCATGCATGCCATGGAAGCTGCCAGGTGAAGGAACAGTTCCGAGATCGGATAGCTCCCCTGTTTCATGATCAGGGCGTTTTCCGCCATGCCCAGACTGCGGCCGTATTCGCCGTGCAGATACAAGGCGTGCGCCATCACGTAGCTGGCGAACAGGCGCAGGCCTTCGGGCAGATGCGCCGCAAGTGGATAAAACTCTTCGGCGGAATGCGGGGAAGGCAAGTGCAGCAGGACGCTCGCGGCCGAGGCGAACAGGATATGCGTGGCGTGGATGGCGGGCGATTCCTCGTCGGCCGGCGTATCGAGGATGCCAGCAAGGCACCGGCGGGCGTCGGCGATACGGTTGAGCGACAGGCTGGCGTATCCGCAGATAAAGCATGCGGAATAGCGCAGCGCGGGATCGGTGGCGTCAAGATAGGGGCGCGCCGTCTTGGCAGCGAGGGTGGCCTGTCCGCGAAAGTACAGCGCTTCTGCCGTGGCAATGGCGCGCGAATCGGGGTCGGAAATGCCTGCAACCGCAGCGTCAATCTGTCCCGGCACAAAGGCGGTGCACATCAACGGCATGGGAACGCATGGGTAGCCATCGCAGTCCATCTTCCATCTCCCAACGGCTGGCAACAATAGCAGCAATTGTACTCCTGTTGCTCGGGACTGGAATTTGTGGGTATCGCCGACGATTATGCCGAACGTATAAAGGAAGACTAGCGGCTCTCTTGAACCCGAGGTCGAAGGGGGCGTTGTACAAGGCATATGGGGCCGAGTGGAAGTAGATCAAAAGAGCGTTACTTGACGTTTCATGCATAATGCCAACCGCCCCGCGACATCACGTTCGCAGCGCGCAGGGGCCGGAGAATCTTCGCGATGAGAGTTGACGTCTAATACCTTGCATCGTATAGTGTGTATAGCATAGTATATGACGAGAGGAGGTGTGCGGATGGAGGCCCAGATGAAGCGCGGCTTCCTGGAGGCCTGCGTGCTCGCGGCCGTCTCCGGCGAGGAGTCCTACGGCTACCAGATCGTGAAGGACGTGCCGGCGAGCATGGGGCTCACGGAGTCGACGCTCTACCCGCTGCTCAAGCGCCTGGAGAAGGCCGGGTGCATCACGGCGCGCTCTGCCGAGCACAACGGGCGGCTGCGCCGGTACTACCGCATCACGGACGATGGGCGTGCGCGCATCGAGGAGTTCCTGGCCGAGTGGCCGTCCGTACGGGAGATTTACGCATACGTTAAGGGGGCGCACCATGACGCGCGATGAGTTTCTGGGCCGGTTGGGCGAGCTGCTTGCCTGCCTGCCGGCCGAGCAGGTGGAGGAGACCAAGGCGTTCTATGCGGAGGACATCGCCGACCGCATGGAGGACGGTATGAGCGAGGAGGAGGCCGTGGCCGCCATGGGCGCCCCCGGCGAGGTTGCCGAGGCCACGCTCGACGACCTGCCCGCCGTGCCGCGCGCGATCGCGAGGACGCGCCGGCGCAGCACCGCGCTGCTGTGGGTGCTGACCATCGTGGGTTCCCCGGTGTGGGTGCCGCTGCTCGCCGCTTTCGCCGCCGTGGCCGTCACGGTCTATATCTGCATCTGGGTGCTGGCGCTCTGCGTGTGGATCGTCGCGGCGGCACTCGGGGGCGTGGGCGTAGTTGAGCTCCTGCTTGCCGTAAGCGGCGTCACCATCGGCCACTTCCCGTACGCCCTCGCCTCGGCGGGCGTGGGGCTCGGCCTCGTCGGCGTGGCGCTCTTCGTTGGTGCTGGCGCTTGGGCCGCCTCAAAACAAATTGCGCGCCTCTCGGCGCTCTGGGCGAGGAAGGCCGCCTCGCCCTTCTGGAAGGGTAAGGGCGAGAAGGGCGGCGCTGCCGCGCATCTCGCGGCGTAGAAAGGAGTGAGTACCATGACCAGCGCGAAGAAGATCTACCTCGCCGTGGCGGGCGGGCTCGTTGCCGCGGGTGTTGTCCTCGCGGGCATTGGCTTTATCGCTTCGGGTTTCGACCCGGCCGTGTTCACAACCCAAATCGACACGCGCGACAGCACCATCGTGCTCGGCGGCGTCGAGGTGGACGACCCGACGGGCCTCCCCCTCATCGAGCAGCTCGCCGGAATCGGCGAGGTCGACACCTCCGGCATCACCGCGTCCGAGTCCCCTGCTGCCCCGGAGGCGCCCACCGCTCCCTAAGCATAGCGTGCCCGGACGCCCCGTCCGTCGGGCTGTGCAAGCCTGTGGAACCCGGACCTCAACCCCAACCCAACCGGCCTCGAGCCTGCGTCGATTCGCTCCCCGTCCCGCGCGGGGGCCCATGACGCATACCCAAAATCCATCCGAGGAGAAAGGAACGCAATGACGACAGCCATGCCCCTCCGCCTTCACGGGGTCACGAAGGCGTACCGCGGGAGGACCGTCCTCGGCCCCATCGACCTCGCCCTCGAGGCGGGGCGCGTCTACGGGCTCATCGGCGAAAACGGCGCCGGGAAGTCAACGCTCATCTGTATCGTCACTGGCACCGCCAGCCCCAGCTCGGGCTCGGTTGAGCTGTTCGGCGAGCGCGGCGGGCGCGGGCTTGCCGCCGCCCGGAGGCGTATGGGCTACATGCCCGACGCGAGCTCGGCCTACCCGGGGCTCTCTGCGCGGGAGAATGGATTTGCAACGGTTGCTTAAACATTTTTTACAGGGACAGCCCTGCGTTCCTGAACTCAACTGGGCTCATGTAGACCAGTGTCGAAGGGGCAGTCGCCCCAGTCCGCGTACCAGACCTGTGTGCCGCCGAGGGAATACTTCCTCCAGTAGGGCCAGTGCGGGACGTCCATCCTCTCTTCCTTTCGGGGCGTCAGGCGCCGGGCCCAAGGCCGCACCTGCGCCCCAGCTCCGCCACGAGGGCGTCGTTGTCTCTGACCGAGACGATGGCGTCGCCGTCGTAGGGCGCCTCGATGTAGACGCGGTCGAGCGAGTTGGCCGTCCCCGCCCAGAGCGTCCTGGTGCGCCGGACGCCCCGCACGTGGGCGTAGGGTATCACCGAACGCGTCCCAGCGTACACGACGACGAGGCGGTCGCCGTAGAGCTCGAGGCGATTGCTGCGGACGGGAAGGGCAGCCAGGGCCACGAGGGCCGGGATGGGCAGCAGCGCGAGCCAGCCCCATAGGAGCGCGGGACTCGAGCTCAGGAAACACGCGATACACGCCGCGGATAAACCGCCCGCCACAATCACCATGGCCGCTATGAACCACGGGTCTGTCCTGCCGGGGAACACCCGCTCCGGCCGCTCGCCCTTCTCACCCATTACGGCCCTTCCGTCTCTTGTACCCCTCCCGGAACTGTCCGCATCAGTATAGCCAATGCTTTTTCTGATTTGTTGAGAAGCCGGCATTTGGGGGCATTTTGGATAGCGAACAGTTCAAACAAGAAGCTGAGAAAATAGAACAAAGCCTGAGTGCCTTGAGAGTCGCCGAGCGCAATGCAGTGATTCCCTTTATGAACGGCGACTTTACCC
>CATZIG010000075.1 GCA_958419975.1 uncultured Collinsella sp. | reverse complement strand
GTGTGCTCGTGGCGCGCATCAACGCACTGCTGCGTCGCACCGCGGCGGCAGGCGAGCGCAGCACGCTCGTCCACAAAGGATTGGAGCTCGACCTCGCACGCTCCATGGTCACCAACACGCAAACCGGCACTAGCACCGAGCTCACCAAAAACGAGCTGCGTATCCTCTCGCTGCTTCTGAGCCGCGCGGGCAAGATCGTTTCGCGCTCGGCCATCATGCAGGACCTGTGGGACTCCGACGCCTTCGTGGACGACAATACGCTCACCGTCAACATCAACCGCCTGCGCGCCACGCTCGAAAAAATCGGCATCAAGGGGTATTTGACGACGCATCGCGGCCAAGGTTATTCGGTCTAGGGGCCGGCTATGTCGTTTGGCAAGTTCTTTAAAGATGCGCTGCTTCCCGTCGCCGTGTGGACGTGCGGCGTGCTGCTGAGCTGCTTTGTGCTGACGGTCGCCGGTGCTTCGACATCTATTGTGGTCGTGGCGGTCGGCGTGTCCTTTATCTTCGGTATGCTCGGCATCGTGATCGAGTACGCGCGCCGTCGTCGTTTTCTGCGCCAGCTGGAGCGTGCGGCAGAGGAGCTCGAGAGTCCCGCATGGGTGCAGGAGATGGTGCAATGCCCGACCTATGCCGAGGGCGAGCTCGAGTACGAGGTCTTGCGCCGGGTGGGCAAAGCCGCTTGTGACGAGGTTGCCGAAGGCAGGCGCCAGACCGATGACTATCGCGACTATATCGAGAGCTGGGTCCACGAGGCCAAGCTGCCTCTGGCGGCAGCCCATCTGATTTTGGAAAACCTGGACGGCAGCGAAGATGATCTGTCGCGCGTAGATGACCTCGGTCGCGAGCTTGCCCGCGTGGAGCGCTATATCGATCAAGCGCTGTACTACGCGCGCTCGGAAGTCGTGGAACGCGACTACCTGATTCGCCGCTGGGACCTTAAGACCTTGGTGACGGGCGCGATTAAAGCCAACGCGCGCGAGCTCATTGCGGCGCATGTGGCCCCGGTGTGCGAGAACCTCGACTTCGAGGTCTTTACCGACGAGAAGTGGCTCGAGTTTATTCTGGGCCAGCTCATTCAGAACAGCATTAAATATGCGTGCGAGGACGGCGCGAAGATCGTGTTTTCGGGCGCGTTGTTGGACGAAGGTCTGGCAAGCGAGCGCATCGAGCTCACCGTTGCGGACAACGGCTGCGGCGTGAGCGCGGCCGACCTGCCGCGTGTGTTCGAGAAGGGCTTTACCGGCGACAACGGCCGCACCACCAAGCGTGCAACGGGCATCGGCCTCTACCTGGTGGCGCGCCTGTGCTCCAAGATGGGCATCGACGTCACCGCAGCATCCGAGCCCGGCGAAGGCTTCGTCGTAACATTCGCCTTCTCGACCAACAAGTTCCAATATTTCGAGTAGCCGGGCCGTCTTGCGGCACGGACGGCTATGTTCCCGAACGTGAACTTAGCTAAGGCAATTGGCGCTATGTTCCTGAACGTGAACACAACTATGGGGCTCAAATGAATCTCCCATAACAAAAACGTGCCGCCTCAAACAAAACGTGCCGCCCCAAAAGGGGCGGCACGCCATTTTTCCATCAGACAACTCGTTGAAGTAAGGCTGCGAAGGCCGCGGGGCCGGGAGGGGTTTCCTAAGGGCACATCCCGCAGCCGCAACGCGGCGAGGACGTGCCCGTGGAAACCCCGCAGGCCTCGCGGCCGGTGGGAGCAACGCTACTTCACGACCAAGATGTCGCAGTCCGTGTTGCGCAGCAAGAACGTCGAAATCGAGCCCAGGAGCGCATACTTGATCGAGGACAGGCCACGGGCGCCGCAGAGCACCAGGTCGGGTTTGACCACGTCGAGCATCTCGTCCTTGAGCGTCTCGCGAATGCGGCCGGCGCGAATCATGACCTCGACCTCGGGAATATCGGGATTGGCCTTGGCCTCTTCGAGCTGCTTGGCGATGGAGTTCTTAAATGCTTCCTCTAGGCCGTTGACCAGATCGACTGGATAGGAACCGGCGCTCTCGAGCGCCGTGGAATCGATAACGTGGCCGATGATTAGCTTGGCGCCGTTGTTCGCGGCGACCTTGATGGCGCGTGCGAGCACAAAATCCTGCTGCTCAGTACCGTCGAGTGAAACAAATACCTTGGTGTAGCCCTCGTTCATGGTTTCCTCCTTGGTCTATCGCACGGGCGCGTGGCTCGTGCGTCGGGCGGGCGCGGGCGCGTTGGCCGCCGGACACTTTATCTTGTTGCAGTTATACCCAAGGATTTCGGTTTGACTGCTCGCAATTCTGTGAACGGGCGAGTTTTTTGGTAAGGGTAGGCGCGGTCGCACCGCCAACGGTTGATAATGGGACATCGCCCGCATCGTCCGCAGAACATCTACCGGCGGGTGTCTAACGAGGGGGTCCCTTTGGATATTATCGAGCTTCTAAAATCTGCCTTCATGGGCCTGGTCGAGGGCATCACCGAATGGCTGCCTGTTTCGTCGACCGGTCACATGATCTTGGTGGACGAGTTCGTCAAGATGAACGTGAGCGAGACGTTCTGGAATATGTTCCTGGTCGTAATTCAGCTCGGCGCCATTCTGGCCGTCTGTGTACTGTTCTTCCATGAGCTCAATCCGTTCTCGCCCAGCAAGGGCAAGGAGGGCCGTCGCGACACCTGGGCGCTGTGGGGCAAGATTGTGCTCGGCTGCATTCCCGCCGCGGCGATCGGCCTGCCGCTCAACGACTGGATGGAGGAGCATTTCTACAATGCTCCCGTCGTGGCGCTGGCGCTCATTGTGTACGGCGTGCTGTTTATCGTGATCGAGAACTGGCGCGCGAGCAAGCGCGAGGAAATGGCCGTTGCCGGTTCGTTTGGTTCGCGTGCTGTGGTGTCGGGTGGACGTCCCGCCGGTGCACACTTTGCGGCGCCCGCGGCAGATGTTGCCGAGGACGGGGACGATGACGAGGATCTGGACTTTGGTTCCATCACCACGCTCGAGGACCTAAGTTGGAAGACCGCACTGGGCATCGGATGCTTCCAGGTGCTCTCGCTGATTCCGGGCACGTCGCGCTCCGGTTCCACCATCATCGGCGGCCTGCTTTTGGGCTGCACGCGTTCGGTGGCGTCCAAGTTTACGTTCTTCCTGGCCATCCCTGTCATGTTTGGCGCGAGTGCACTCAAGCTGGTCAAGTACTTCATCAAGGGTGGCACGTTCGGCGCCAACGAGGTCGCTATCTTGGGCGTGGGCTGCGTTGTGGCCTTTGTGGTTTCGCTCATCGCCATCAAGTGGCTCATGGGCTTCGTCCGCCGTCACGACTTTAAGTGCTTCGGTGTTTACCGCATCATCCTGGGCATCGTGGTGCTCGCGTACTTCTTCGTTCTGGAGCCTATGCTCGGCCTGTAACTTGGTTGACGCTGCGCGGCGGCCAGAGCGAACAACTTGTTATTCGAAGAGGGTGGCATGACCAAAAGGTCTATGCCGCCCTCTTTTCATGCCAATTTGTTCGCTCTGGCCGCCGCTCGCTACCGTTGCCATGACATCGGTGGCTCCGTGATTGGCTCAATGGGGCGGGCCTGGCGATCGCGCACGGAGTCGTGGTGTGATTTGCGTCGGTGTCCGCGCGGCTCGGTATACTGGTACGGCTCAAACTATGGCGCTGCCCGCAGGCGCGCCGTCCGTCAGATGAGGAGTCGCCCATGACCCAGCCCCTGCCCTGGGAAAAGAACACTGCCGCGCCCGTGCCGCCCGCGCCGGAACCCGTGCCGCTCGATGCGTACACCGCCCCCGCCGCGCCGGAACCCGAGCTCGTTCCGCTCGACATCTACGACGCCCCGGCTCCGGCGCCCAAACCCGCCAAGCCGCTCGTCGATATCGATAGCCTGAACCCCGCTCAGCGCGAGGCGGTCCTGACCACCGAGGGCCCGCTGCTGGTCCTTGCCGGCGCCGGCTCGGGCAAGACCCGCGTCCTGACCTTCCGCATCGCACATATGCTTGGCGACCTGGGCGTTAAGCCCTGGCAGGTCCTGGCCATCACGTTTACCAACAAGGCCGCGGCCGAGATGCGCGAGCGTCTGGCAGCGCTCATCCCCAGCGGCACCCGCGGCATGTGGGTGTGCACCTTCCATGCCATGTGCGTGCGCATGCTGCGCGAGGACGCCGACCTGCTGGGCTACACCGGGCAGTTCACCATCTACGACGATGACGACTCAAAGCGCATGGTGCGCGACATTATGCAGTCGCTCGGCATTGAGCAAAAGCAGTTCCCCATCAACATGATCCGCAGCAAGATCAGCTCGGCTAAAAACGCCATGATTGGGCCCGAGGACATGCTCAAATCCGCCGACAGCCCCAATGACAAAAAGGCCGCGCAGGTCTACCTGGAGCTGGAGCGCCGCCTGCGCGCCGCCAATGCGATGGACTTCGACGACCTGCTCGTGCGCGCGCTCGAGCTGCTGCGTACCCGCCCCGAGGTGCTCGAAAAGTACCAAGAGCGCTTCCGCTACATTAGCGTCGACGAGTATCAGGACACCAACCACGTCCAGTACGAGATCGCCAACCTGCTGGCCGCCAAGTACCAAAACCTCATGGTCGTGGGCGACGACGACCAGTCCATTTATAGCTGGCGTGGCGCCGACATCACCAATATCCTGGACTTTGAGAAGGACTTTAAAGACTGCAAGACCGTCAAGCTGGAGCAGAACTACCGCTCTACGGGCCATATCCTGAGCGCCGCCAACGCCGTGGTGCGTCACAACTCGCAGCGCAAGGACAAGCGCCTGTTTACGGCCGAGGGCGACGGCGAGAAGATCCAGGCCTTCCAGGCAAGCGATGAGCGCGACGAGGGTCGCTGGATTGCCGGCGAGATCGAAAAGCTGCATGCCAAGGGCACGAGTTACGACGACATCGCCGTGTTCTACCGCACCAACGCCCAGTCGCGTATTCTCGAAGATATGTTCCTGCGCGCGGGCGTGCCCTACAAGATCGTGGGCGGCACGCGATTCTTCGACCGTGCCGAGATCCGCGACGTCATGGCTTATCTCAAGATGATCGTGAACCCGGCAGACGAGATGAGCGTCAAGCGCGTCATCAACACGCCGCGCCGCGGCATCGGCTCCACCTCGATCCAAAAGATTGAGCAGCTGGCGCGCGACAACCGTTGTTCGTTCTTCCAGGCCTGCGAGATCGCGTGCGCCGAAACCGGCATGTTTAGCGCTAAGGTGCGCAACGGCCTGTCGAGTTTTGTGGCGCTGGTGCGCGAGGGTCGTCGCATGGACGGCGAGCTCAAGGACGTTGTCGAGATGATTGTCGATAAGACGGGCCTGCTACAGGCCTTCCGCGCCGAGGGCACCATGGAGTCCGAGAGCCGTGCCGAGAACATCCAGGAATTCCTGGGCGTCGCTGCCGAATTTGAAGAGACGCACGAGGATATCGAGGGCACGCTCGAGAGCCTAGAAGAGCTGCGCGCGGCCGGCGTTGCCGATGTGCCGGCCGGCGCTGAGCCCGAGCCCGTCGTGGTGAGCGCGCCTGCGCCTGAGCCGGGACCGTCCGCCCCGGCATCCTCGTTTGAGGCGCTGGTCGGCGCTCGCGACGCCGCTGGTTCCAACCCGCTCGATAGCCTGGCCGCCCCGGCGCTCTCGCCGCAGGATGCCCTGGCTGCTGCCATCGCGGGTAACGCCTATGCCGCGCCGACGGAGATGCCGGCGGGCGCCGTGCATGCCGACGAGATCGAGCGCACCTACGGTCCGCTCACCTGTAAGGCGCTGCCCGCTCTCATGGAGTGGCTTGCCCTGCGCTCCGACTTGGATTCTTTGGCAGGCGAGACGCATGCCATCACCATGATGACCATCCACTCCGCCAAGGGCCTGGAGTTCCCGGCGGTGTTCGTGGCCGGCATGGAGGAGGGCATCTTCCCGCACGTGCACGATTTTGGCGGCAGCGATGATCCGGGCAAGCTCGAGGAGGAGCGTCGCCTGGCCTACGTTGCCATCACGCGTGCTCGCAAGCGCCTGTTCTTGACCTATGCGGCAACGCGTCGCACCTACGGCTCGACCTCTGCCAACCCGCGCTCGCGCTTCCTCAACGAGATTCCGTTTGAGGACATTGAATTTAGCGGCATCGGTTCTGCCGGATTCGAAGGCACGGGCTGGGAGAAGCGCGGCGACCGTCACGGCACCTTTGGCTCGGGCATGGGCTCGGATATGTATGGCGGCAAGGTATTCGGTTCGCATACGCGCTCGACCGGCGGTTCCGCTTCGCGCGGTGGATCGAGCTTTGACGACTTCTTTGGCGGCAGCAGTTACGGGACCGAGCGCCATCGTGGGGTCTCGCCTGACGCCGGCCGTGTTGCCTCGACCTTTGGCTCGGGTGCGCCGCGGGCCAAAAAGCCCTCGTCCAAGGTGTCCCCGACGGTGGAGCGCAAGGTCGATCGCGCTAGCGCGTCGCAGGACTTTGCCGCAGGCGATACCGTGAGCCACAAGACCTTTGGCACAGGTACCGTGATCTCGGTTGTCGGAGACATGATCGAGGTTCAATTCGAAAAGACCGGCCAGACCAAAAAGCTGATGAAAGGTTTTGCGCCAATCGTCAAGCTGCAGTGATCCCGGCGGACCTGGGCGGGCGTATAGGGCAACATCGCCTGCTCGGGCAGTCCTGCGCAAGACGGAGGCCACATTAAGTGGCCTCCTTTGCGTGCGGAACTCGCGATCGATGTTGCCCTGTACGCCCGCCCAGGTCCTTGGGTAACGTTGCTAGACGAGCGTTGCTTTGCTCGTTCGCTTTTTGGTCTGGAGAGCCGGGTGGGCTGATATATATGGACAAGGGGCTCCCCCGTTGGTGAACGGGGGAGCCCCTTGTTGCGTTTGGGTTGTTGGTGCGATCTACAGATGCGAGACGATCAGTTCCATCTTGCCTTTGAGGTCAATGGAGCTGACGGTGCTCGGGGCCAGCAGGTGGCTGCCCTTGTGGACGGGGTCGCCGCAGATGGTGCCTTCGCCGTCGATGACCGACAGGCACATGAAAGGCCAGCGCTGGTCGAGGGTCTTGCTGCCGTCGACGCGCACGCGATCGACGGTGTAGCAGGGGTTGGACTCGAGCTCGGTCACGCCGTCGACCTCGGGCGCGGTCACCGTGCCGTCGGTCGGAGCCTGAGCATCAAAGTCGATGCAGTCGAGGCTCTGCTCAATGTGCAGTGGGCGCAGCTTGCCGTCGGTGCCGGGACGGTCGTAGTCGTACAGGCGATACGTCACGTCGCTCGACTGCTGCGTCTCCAAAATGAGCGTGCCGGTCTTGATGGCGTGCACGGTACCGGAATCAATCTGGAAAAAGTCGCCCTTGTGGATCGGCAACACGTTGAGCATGTCGTCCCAACGGCCTTCCTCGATCATCTGTGCGGCCTCGGCGCGGTCCTTGGCACGCTGGCCGACGATGATCGTGGAGCCGGGCTCGCAGTCCAGCACATACCAGCACTCGGTTTTGCCCAGGCTGCCGTTCTCGTGCTTGGCGGCGTACTCGTCGTTGGGATGAATCTGGATCGAAAGGTCGTCCTTGGCGTCCAGAATTTTAATGAGCAGCGGGAACTCCTTGCCCTCGCAGCTGCCAAAAAGCTCACGGTGCTCGGCCCACAGCCACGACAGCGTGTGGCCAGCATACGGGCCCTCCGCAATCTGGCAGTCGCCGTTGGGGTGGGCCGAGATGGCCCAGCACTCACCGATGGGACCATCGGGAATGTCGTAACCAAATACGGTTTCGAGTTGACGGCCGCCCCAGATCTTCTCGTGGAAGATCGGCGTCAGTTTAATCAAATCGGACATGTTCATACTCCCATTGTGCTGCGTGGGCGCCGCGTAAAACTGCTCAAAACGAGCGCCCGCATGACTACAAAAACCTATGCCAACGTTACGTTGTACAACTCAAAGCGGTCGCCAACGTTGCGCGAGACCGAATACTCAAAGGCGGCGCCGCTATCCAAGAAGCCAATCTGGGTGAGCTCGGGCAAGGGAGAGCCGGGTTTGGTATCCAGGCGCTCAGCTTCTTCCTCGGTTGCTGCCACGGCGCGAATGGTACGGTGAAAGCTCGAAATCTTCAGCCCACATTGCTCGCGGATGAAGCGGTAGAGCGATCCGTACAGGTCCTTCTTCTTCAGCCCCGGAATCAGCTCGAGGGGCATGTAGGTGTACTCGATAACGATGGGCTTCTCATCGGCCTGACGCACGCGCACGACGTGATAGGCAAAGTCATCCTCGGCAATTCCCAGCTGGGCTGCGATGTCCGCTGGTGGATTAACGATCGAGAAATCGTAGACCACCGAGGTCACCTTCTCCCCGCGGTGCTCATATGAAAAGCCCTGGGCACGGTCGTTTTTGCCCTGAAAAAACGCCTGGCCGGGAAGCCCCGCCGTGTCCTTAACGTAGGTACCCGATCCACGACGGCTGGTAATAAGACCTTCCTCGGTGATTTGCTCGATAGCTCGTTTGACGGTGATTTTGGAAACGCTATAGAGCTCGCAGAACTCAACGACGGTGGGAAGCTTATCGCCCGGTTTAAGAGCGCCATCCTCGATACTTCGACGAATATCTGCAGCTATCGCCTCGTATTTGGGAATCAAGGAACCTCCTTTCCAACTTGATTGAGAATAAAAGAAAGTATAGTCAACGCCTAAGTATCTCTATTGAGTTATTGAAAAGTTCGAGAAAGATAAAATCAAAAGACGCCCCGCTTGTAAAATGAACTGCACCCCAAAACCTGGACGGCTTAAATAAGAACTACGCCGCAAGGGA
>CATZIG010000074.1 GCA_958419975.1 uncultured Collinsella sp. | reverse complement strand
GCCCTTGCCGGCGGCATACGTGATCACCTTGCCGAGCTGGTCGTGGTTGGTGTCCTCGAGCTGGTTCTCGATGATCACCTTGCGGCCCGTACCGGACTCCTGCGCGTAGATATCCACGTTGAACGAGCCGACCGACGACTCCGTCTCTATTAGCTCGAGCTCGATTCCGACCGCCATCCCGAGGGTTGCGAGATTCTGCTCCTCGGCCAGCCACTTGGTGAAGTCGTGGGCCTCATGCGGCCACACCTCGCGCAGGGGAACCTTCTGAATGGTGTCCAGGTTATAAGTCTTCATCCGTCACCCTCTCGACCGATAATCTGGCACCATTGTAGAGCCTCTCGCCATCAAACGACCGTAGCAGGAGCCCACGACGTTCGTCGACGTCCTTCAGCTCGTACGGGTACACGAATAGCAAAATATATCTCTTCTTAGCCATGCGGTTTCCCTTCCCTTGAAAAACGAACCACTCGATCCGCGGAGAGGCGCTATCAGGTGCCGTTCGTCAACGCCGCGGCGATTATGTCGCTGTCCGTGAAGACGAAACTGATGAGCTCATCTTCCCAGGGCTCGCGCTCCTGCTCCTCCTCGGCCTCCTCGAACGTCATCGGCATCTCGCGCGCTCCCGAAAACTCGTGGCAGATAGCGCAGAGACGAGAGGGCCTATCAGCCCACTTATCAGCCGGTCGGCCAAAAGCGTCGTACTGCCGCAGTTCATCCCCAACATCGCGCCAGATTGTTCGATACCAACCCGTTAACGATAGGGTCAAGAGCATCGTAGACCGTATTCATATAGCGGCGCCTTTGTTACAGCTCAGATGTCACCATTTTAGATAATGGGCGTAGCGACCCGAATCTCATTTCAGGCCAATTCGACCAAGAGCAATCTACGGTCTTGTAACTGCCTCTTTCCAAATAAGGCCCGCCCCCGGTGGGGCCCCACCCATGCCCACGGCATAGGCCCGCCAGAGCTAGAGGGACTTCGTCATTCTTGTCTGGTAACTCTCAAATAAAGCGCAGAAAGTGTGGAGGAGCGCCGAACGGTCCTGCTGAACTCGTCGCCAACCGGCGTCAACCAGTGTGGAGATGGTTCAAGCAGGCATCCTGTTCGAAAAATGCCGTTATTAATTGATTTCGACCAAAATTCGACCAAGATTGAAAGTCAAAAAAGAAACAGCCCAGAGAAACAATGCCTCTGAGCTGCTAAAAGTCTTGGTCGCGGGGGCAGGATTTGAACCTACGACCTCCGGGTTATGAGCCCGGCGAGCTACCAGACTGCTCCACCCCGCAATGTCTGGGCGCCTCATGTGCGCAAGAAAGGATATTACGCGGGAGTTCGGTAAACGGCAAGGAAAATCTCGTAGAGCATAATTCCTTCATATTTAAACCCCTCAGCCCCTATCACCGTAAACGAATCGCAGCCGAGCGCCGTCGACGGCACGTATACAATGGTGCGCGTCCTTTTATGCCGACACCGGGAGTAGACATGCTGCTCGCTATCGATATGGGAAACACGCAGACGGCCATGGGCCTGTTTGACGGAGACGAGCTGGTGCAGTCGTGGCGCATGCCCACCGACCGCTCCTATACCGCCGACGAGATCCATGTGCGCCTGATGGGTTTCTTTAAGATGTACGGCCTTTCGCTCGATGCGGTCGACGCGATCGCCTTTGCGGGCGTGGTGCCGCAGCTCTCGCGCGAGTGGCGCGCCGTGGCCGACCGCATTGCCGCAGACGCCATCGTCATCGGGCCGCAGACGGCCGCCGTGACCAAGCTGCGCGCGGCGCGCCCCCAGGCCGTTGGTGCCGACCGCATCGCCAACGCCGTCGCTGCCGAGACCTTCTACGGCTCCCCGGCGATCGTGGTGGACTTTGGCACCGCAACCAATATCGACGTCATCGACGAGGACGGTTATTACATTGGTGGAGCGATCGCGCCGGGCATCCGCATTTCGATGGACGCGCTCGCCGCCCGAGCCGCCAAGCTCGCCAGCGTTCCGCTCGAGGCGCCCGAGCACGCCATCGGCCGCGATACCGAGGAGTGTATCAAGGTCGGCGCCGTAACGGGCGCCGCCGCCATGGCCGAAGGCCTGGTCGCGCGCATGAAGCGCGAGCTGGGGCGCGAGGACGCCGCTGTTATCGCCACGGGCGGCCTCGCCAGCATCGTCGCCGATTCGACCGACGCCTTCGACATAGTCGACGGACAGCTCACCATCAAGGGCATCTGCGAAATCTACCGCCGCATGCAGGAGCTGGGATAGAGCAGGGGCTTAAGTCGAGCACGCCCGATGCCACAGCCCCCGCAAACGTTCGCCAAACCCATTCCCCAGATAGGCGAAACCCTCCCCGGCACAGGCCGAGAAGGGTCTTGTTGCCATCGTTATCTTTGAGCGCTGGCGCCCCGCGCTACAGCCCGCGAATTCGTACAGCCTCGGGCGGAAACTCCTGCTCGCCGGCATCGGTCTTGATGGTCGCGCGGCCCCAGATGTCCAGGCCCGCAAACACACCGACCGCAAGCGGCAAGCCGTTGGGAGACACCGCCGCAACCTGGCGGCCCAGCAGCGGCACCATGTCGAAGTACTCGCCCAGCACGGGAGCCAGCGGCCCTGCGGCGCCTTGCGGCGTGTTGGCAACAACCGCCCAGGCGTCCACGCGGGCCAGCACGGCGGCGGCCAGCGTCTCGACCAGCGCTTCGTCAGCCACGTCCACACCAAGCTCGCTCAGCGCCGAACGCTCAATATCCACCGTCACGGCACCGAACATGCCCGCAGCACCGGCACCGCCGTTCACGGCAACAAGCGCGAGCGACGTCTCAAACGCAGGCGCACCGCACACGATATCGCTCGGCCACTGGATACCCACCTTACCGGCAAGGCCCAACCCCGGCGTCGAAGCCGTGCCCACAAGCGCGTCCATCATGCCCATAGCCGCCACAAACGGCAGGCCGTGGAAGGCATGCATGTTCACATCGGGGCGCACGACCAGCGAAAACATCAGCGATGCATCGCCCGCGCTCCACGCGCACCAGCCCGCGGACATGCCCTCGCGGCCCGCGCCGCGAGCCGCGTCGAGCTCGGTGCCAGCGGCAACAGCATTCATCTCGATCATCTACATACGCCCCAATTCGCCCACGATATGGCCCACGCGGTCCTCGGGCTCCTTGACCTCGACGCCGTTGTAGCGGAAGAACCGCGCCGGGTCGTGCATCAGGTCCTCGAGCGGCACCAGCACAAAATCGCGTTCGCCGATCAGCGGATGCGGCAGGCGCAGCTTTTTGCCGCCGTGGGTCTCGCCGTCCATCCACAGCAGGTCCAGGTCGATGGTGCGCGGACCGTTGGCCTTGGCCTTTTTGGAGCGGTCGCGCCCCAGCTCGGCCTCGATCTTCATAAGCTCGTCGAGCAGCACCAACGGCGCCAGCTCGGTCTTGATCTCGATGACGGCGTTGGCAAACGCGTCCTGGCGCGTCTCGTAGGCAGGCTCGCTCTCGTAGATCTTGGAGGAGTTGGACACGCAGGTGAGTGGAATCTCGGCGATCATCTCGCGTGCAGCGCGGATGTTGTCGCAGCGATGCCCCAGGTTGGAGCCCACAGCCACAAACGCGCGGCGCGGCTGCGGCTTGGCAACCGCCCAGTAACCGTTCAGGAACTGCGCAAAACCCGCGGCGTCGTGCACGCGCACGATGTTGGCACCGGCCTGGATGGCGCCCAGGCACACGCCAAACGTAGCGGCATCGCGCTCGGCGGCCTCGGTCACACCCGAGACGGCGCCCACAAAGCGCTTGCGCGACACGGCGCACATGAGCGGATAGCCCAGTGACGCCATCTTGGCAGTCTCGCGCTGGATGACGATGTCCTCGTTAGCCGACTTACCAAAGCCCGGGCCAGGATCAATGCAGATGCGGTCGCGCGACACGCCGGCATGGATGAGCGTGCGGGCCTGGTCGGACAGAAAGCCCATGACGCGGCGCATGATGGGCGCCGAATCGGGCAGGGTGAAGCGGCGGAGCTGCGAGGTGGGCACGTAGGCTTCCTCGCGGCGGGCGCTGCGGCGCATCATGGCGGCCAGGCGGTCATTGGACTCCGATGCGGCCTCGGTGGCTGCGGGAGTGGCCTCGGGCGCGGGCGCGACGGTCTCGGCGGCAGTAGCCTGCTCGGCGGCCGGCGTCTCCTGCTCGCTTGAAGGCTCGGACGTGGGCTCCGGTTCGCCAAACGGCAACGAGGGCTGCACCACGCCGCCCGGAAGCTTGGCCTCCGGCTTAGGCTCGCCCAGCAACTTGCCGCGACGGCGGCGAGCCGGCTTCTCGGCCTCACGCGCGGCCTCGGCAGCCGCCTCGCGCGCCTTCTCGGCAACAAACGCCGCTGCCGAGGTATCGAGCTGCACCGTTGCGTGTGTGCGTGCGGGCGCGGCGACCTCGCCGGCATGCATCACGATGACGCCGCAGGTGCTCGTCTTAACAAACTCGACCATCTTGGGATCGGTGAAGCCGGTCACGTCATTGACGATCGAGGCGCCGCAGCGCACGGCCGCCTTGGCAACCGCCACATGACGCGTGTCGATCGAGACGATGGCGCCCTCCTTGGCCAGCGCGCGCACCACGGGCAGCACGCGGCGAGCCTCCTCGTCTGGGTTGACCGGGGTAAAGCCGGGGCGCGTGGACTCGCCGCCCACGTCGATGATGTCGGCGCCGACGTCGAGCATCGCCAGGCCGTACTCGATGGCGGCATCCGGGTCGAAGTGCTCCCCGCCATCGCTAAACGAATCGGGCGTCACGTTGAGGACGCCCATGATGCGCGGACGGTCAAAGCTGAGCTCATACTTTCCGCACCGCCATGTCTTGCTGTCGTTCGCCATGAACATCCTCCTAAAATGCCCACGCCGCCGAGCTTGGGGAGCTGGCGGCGGGGTCGCTTTGCACTCAGTCTTTCTATTGTATCCGCGCACGCGGGCTAGAACGCAAACGCGGCAGCGATGTCGCAAGAAATCAGCAGGTCGGCATTTGCATCCTGATCGGTGGG
Organism: uncultured Collinsella sp.; assembly: GCA_958419975.1. Taxonomy (GTDB): domain Bacteria; phylum Actinomycetota; class Coriobacteriia; order Coriobacteriales; family Coriobacteriaceae; genus Collinsella. The sequence continues at coordinate 3,792 of CATZIG010000074.1, read as the reverse complement.
AGCAAGATTGCAAATGGCCAGCGTATCGCCGGTAAAGTAACGCGTAAGGCCTGCCGCCGGATACACCACGAGCGAGGTCCCGCCCACAATAAGGGCATCGGCCGCGGCGATGGCGGCAACGGCACCGGTCAGCACATGCTCATCGAGCGGCTCTTCGTAGAGCACTACATCGGGCTTGATGCGGCCGCCGCACGCGGGGCACGCAGGCACGCCCGCGGCGTCCTCGTGCTCGCGCGAGCAAATCCACTCGGCGCTATAGACCGCGCCGCACGACTGGCAAATGTTGCGATGGACCGATCCGTGCAGCTCGAACACGCGCTGTGAGCCGGCCATCTGATGCAGGCCGTCGATATTTTGCGTCACCACGGCATCAAGCTTGCCGGCGCGCTCCAGCTCGGCCAGCTTGGTGTGGCAGCGGTTGGGCTTGGCGCCAAGCGCGATCATCTTGGTGCGGTAGAAGTCGAAGAACTCGGCCGGGTGCACCTCGTAAAAGCTATGCGAGAGCATGGTCTCGGGCGGGTAGGCAAACTGTTGGTGATATAGGCCGTCCACGCTGCGGAAATCGGGGATGCCACTCGCCGTGGAAACGCCCGCGCCGCCAAAGAAGACCACGCGCTTGTGGGTGCCGAACAGCTCCGCCAGCGCGGCGGAGGCCTGTTTGGAGTCCGTTATCGCCTGCGTCATATATGTCCTCCATCTGTGCCGCCGGAGCGGCTGCGATTGCTCCGTCGCTCGCGGGGCCTGCCCCGCCTCTGTTGCGTTAATCTTAAGCCTGCCAACCCCGTCGAAAGGACACCATGCCTCAGACTTACACCTTTGCCTCGTGGAACGTTAACGGCCTGCGCGCCGTGCTTAAAAAGGACCCGAGCTTTATCCAGATCGCGCAAGAACTCGACGTCGATATCCTGGCGCTGCAAGAGACCAAGTTGCAAGAAGGCCAGGTTGATATTGACCTGCCCGGCTATCGCCAAACCTGGAGCTACGCCGAGCGTAAAGGCTATTCGGGCACTGCGGTCTTTAGCCGCCAGGAACCGCTGCGCGTGCTGCACGCCCAAGCCGCAACCGAGGGCCGCGTCTGCGCGCTCGAGTTCGACAAGTTCTGGTTTGTGGATGTCTACACTCCCAACGCGCAAAACGAACTCGCCCGCATCGACGTGCGCATGGCCTGGGATGATGCCTATCGCGGCTTTTTGAGCGCGCTTGAGCGCGAGAGCGGCAAACCCGTCGTGACCTGCGGCGACTTTAACGTGGCGCACGAGGAGATCGACCTTAAGAACCCCAAGTCCAACCGCGGCAACGCCGGCTTTTCGGACGAAGAACGCGGCAAGTTTACCGAGCTGCTCAACGCCGGCTTTACCGATACCTGGCGCACGGCTAATCCAGACGTCGAGGGCGTCTACAGCTGGTGGAGCTATCGCTTTAATGCCCGCAAGAACAACGCCGGCTGGCGCATCGATTACTTCTTGGTAAGTGATTCAATCGCCAATACCGTGCGCGACACCGGTATCCGCGGCGATATCTTCGGCAGCGACCACTGCCCCGTCACCCTCACGCTAGAGCTCTAGCGCCAAGCAATTCCTGGGGGACAGAGGAAAACAGATCATGTGACCCCTCTCCCCCTATAAGTTGCGGTGGAATAGTTCCTGTTTGGGCAGCAAATAGCCAAAAACGAGAACTATTCCACCGCAAGTTCGTGAGGGAACGCGAAATGCCTTACAGCCCGTATTTCACGACGACACGGTTAATGCGACGGCACCAGGGCTTGTACAAGGCGGCCAAAAACACGCATGTCGCGAGTCCGTGCGTAATATCGAACGGCACTGCCGTGGCAAGACGTGCCACGGCACCCGCCCAAGTAAGCGGCTGTACAAACCCAATGATGTCATACGCGTTGATCACGACGCCATAGAGCAGGCCCGACGCAAAGCCGTACGCCAGCAGCGCCGGCATGCGCACGGTGCCGTCGGCGCGGTCGAACGCACCCGCATACGCCAGCGCACCGCCAACGTATCCCACGAGCCCCCAGGCATACATCTGCCACGGCGTCCACATGCCCTGCCCAAAAAAGAAATTGCTGGTCAGCGCCGCCAACGCACCGACCATAAAACCATTGCGACGGCCAAGCGTCGCCCCCGCGATAATGGCGATAGCACTCACGGGTTTAAAGTCGGGAATGGGTCCAAACAGGATGCGCCCCGCCGCCGCCAGCGCCGCCAGCACCAGCGTGGGCATAATCTGACGCAGGCCTGGACGCGATGCCTCATAGCCCGCAAAGAACAGCGCAAGCACCAACGCCACCACAACCAGCATGGCCAACGCTGCCTGCTCAACACCCGCCAGCAACGCGGCAGCCATCACCGCCGGCACCGCCAACAACAGCGGGATCTCCAGTTTTGCAAGCAAACGCGAGAAACGACAGTCCGTCATCCCATCACGCCCTATAGAACACGTTGTCGGCAAAGAAGTCGGCCGGGGACTCCATGCAGGCAATCTCGCCGTCAAACATCATGGCGACGTCGTCGGCTACCTGCTCGGCAAAGTCCAAATCGTGCGTAGCCATGATGACGGTGCCGCCAGCCTTCGCATGGTCACGCAGGGCGCGGGCGATGGTGCGGCGACTCTCCAGGTCCAAGCCCTTCGTGGGCTCGTCAAGCAGCAGCAGCTCGGGGCCGATCAGCAGCAGCTTTGCCAGTGCGAGCAGCTGGCGCTGTCCGCCCGAGAGGTCGTAGGGGTGGCGCGTCTCCAGGCCGTCCAGCCCCAAGCTCGCCGCGCGCTCCCGCGCCACGGTCTCGTCATATCCGCAGGCTGAAGCCCATTCCATCAGCTCATCGCGAACCGTCTCGGCAACCAGCAATGCTTTGGGATTCTGAGGCAGCAGCGCCGCCGAGGCCGCTCCGCGCACCATGCGGCCGCGCTGCAGCTTGGCGGTCTTCGCCAGCACCGAGAGTATCGTCGACTTACCGCATCCGTTGCCGCCCACGATCGCATGCACCGCACCGGCCGAAAACGACGCATCGAGCCCGCGCAGCACCCAGCCGGACGCTCGATCGTAGCGAAACCAGCCTTCCGACAGGGTGGTAGCCGACCCGCCGTGCATTTTTTGGAGTATTCTGCTTCCATCCGTGCGCGAGAAGGCTTCCAAGCCGTTCTCGAGCGACGTTTGCGCCACAAATTCGGACGATTTGTCCAATTCCAAACTTTTTTTCGCGCTCGATACGTCCCCGGGCGGCTCCAGAGAGCCCAAATTGTCCTCACGCCTGCTGAATACTCCGTTTTTTGCACATCGGATGGCACCCCACCCCAACGTGTCATCGGAAAACAGCGATTCTCGGCGTACCAAAGAAGCCATATCCGCCGCCTCGTGCACGCGGCCATCCTCAATCCGGTACGCACACGTCGCGTATTCGAGCATTGGGCGCGGCTGATGCGTCGCCACAACAACCGTGCAGCCCAGCTCGCGATTCACACGAAACAGCGCGTGCAGGAAATTCTTCTCGGCAACGGGATCGAGCTGAGACGTGGGCTCGTCGAGCAGCAGCACGCGCGGGCGCAGCGCCAGAACGGCCGCCAACGACAGCAGCTGCTTGCGGCCACCCGAAAGCGTATCGGTATCACGATGAAGCCAGTCCTCCAGACCAAAGAAATAGCTGGTCTCGGCAACACGGCGGCGCATCTCATCACGTGCTAGCCCCAAGTTTTCCAGGCCAAACGCCATCTCGTGCCACACGGTTTCGCACACGATCTGGTTCTCGGGATCCTGGAACACATAGCCCACGCGCTCCGCAGACGCGC
>CATZIG010000073.1 GCA_958419975.1 uncultured Collinsella sp. | reverse complement strand
ATCGGGCTCAATGCCGCGTGCGCGCAAAAACATACCGGCGCGCGCCGCCTGATCGCAGCCCAGCTGCGTGAGCGGCGAGTCACTCCAACCCTGAATGATGCGCTTAAGGTTGAATATTGTCTGCCCATGACGAACCAGATACAGGTCTTTATTCATAGGGGTCCTTTCGTTCGTTACCAACACAAGAGCGAAAACGCCCCGTCGCAATAGCCAAAATGAAGCACGGCACCGTTGTCGGGTAGCTCTCCCTCGCCAGTCACATACTCAAGAAACTCCTGGCAGGCTGAGCCGTGGGAAACCGCCAGCACGCAGTCGTGTTGCGGCCTGGCCATGATGCGGGACAGCGCCGCGACCATACGTGTGCGAAGCTCACTTTCCGACTCGCCACCAAAGGCAACCGGATAATCACCCCAGGGCTGCGACGGCATATCGCGATTTGATGTGCCCTCCAGCGAGCCCAAATGCCACTCGCGTAGGTCATCGACCAGCTCTATCGAGCAGCCCTCGCCAGCAATTAGCTCAGCCGTACGCCGCGCCCGGCCCAACGGGGAGGAATACACACGGTCAAAGGCCACGCCACGCGCCGCAAACGCCGTACGCGCCGTCAGCGCCTGCTCGCGCCCGCGCGCCGTAAGCGGCGAATCGTGCCAGCCCTGCAAAATGCTCTGCACATTGAGCTCAGTCTGCCCATGCCGCACCAAATACAAATCTGCCACACACCCTCCCCTCGTACCACCACAAAGGGGACAGGTGCCTTTGTGGTGATTTTGCCGCCGGATTGCACCGCAACGACGCACAACTACAGCAGCACGTCGGCAAGCGAGCGCTTGGGTACGTGGTGCACCTGCGCCTCGTCGCGCCAATAATTGATGGAGCCGTCGGGGTTGGAATCGATCGCATCGATCACCTGTGTCTCGGCCGGAACGCCAAACGCCATGATCAGCTTGAGCTCATACTTGTCGTTATCGAGTCCCATGGCATCGATCGCGTGGGGCGTAAAGGCCTTGAACATGCAGGCTGCCACCTCGGGCGTGGCGCTGCGGGCGGCGAGCATCATCGTCTGCGCGGCAATGCCCGTGTCGGCCTCGGTAATGGGAGCGGCGGGCTTACCCGGAACGGCGCGCTCGCCCAAAATCGCGATGTAGCCGGTCGGGCGCTCACCCTCGGCAGGACCCGGCCAATCCTTGAGCGCACCGGCCCACGCGAGCTCATCAAATACGCGCGCGCAATCCTCGGCACCGCTCACCACATGAAAACGAAGACGCTGAGCATTGGCACCACAGGGAGTCAGGTGCGCCAGCTCCGCCAGCTCAAGCAAAAGCTCACGCGGCACGCGCATGGACTCGTCAAAGCGACGGCACGTACGGGCGCGGCGAACCAACGCATCAAACGCGTTCAAGCCGAGCTTTTCGCAACCCTGCTTTGCCATCGACTCGGCGCTTACCGGCGCCGCGGGAACTGCTTCGTTCATAGGGACCCCCAATTTCGGGCAATTGTTCTTAGGAAAATCTAACCTAAAACGTAGGCAATAACGAACAGGGCTGCAATGTTCTACACCTGTTGAATAGAAAATCGCGACGTGGGGAACAACGGAAACAATTCGGGGCCTTTGGGTTACGTTTCACCCTCCCCGACCCATACGTCAGCGCCTTTAGGCGATACTGGTCGTAACGATCAAGGCTTACGCCGCACGGAAAGGAGACATTATGGGCATCTTTAAGAATGATGACCAAAAATCGAGCCAGTTTGGATTTGACGAGAAAAGCATGGCAGGCAAGGCCGTCAAGGCCGTGCGCTGGATTTACGCCATCACGGGCGTCTTGGCGCTCGTCGCCGGCATCGCACTGCTGTTTGCGCCCGCCAAGTCCCTCGTCTTCTTAACGACCGTCTTGGGCTTCTACTTTGTGATCACGGCCGCGATCAGGCTGTTTACCGCTGTTTTCGAGCCACTGCTGCCCACCGGCTGGCGCGTCACGAGCATCATCTCCAACCTACTCATTATCTTGGGCGGCGTCATAATCCTGCGCAACCAGGCCTTCTCGACCGCGACGCTCACCACGATGGTGGTTATCGTGGCCGGCTTTGGCTGGATCGTCGAAGGTGTCATGTCCATTCTGGAGTCCGAGCTTTCGTCCAACCGTGCCCTCGCCATCCTGAGCGGCGCGCTCTCCATCATCGCCGGCATGTTCGTGTTTATCTATCCGCTGTGGTCGGCCAAGATGCTCGTCATCTTTAGCGGCGCCGCACTGCTGGTGTTTGGCGTAACGCTGATTGTTCGCGCTATTCAATTTGGCAAACTGGTGCACTAGATGCCGCGAACGCTCTTTATTGATGCAGACGCCTGCCCGGTCACGCGCGAGTCGATTGACTGCGCGCGGCGGGCGGGCGTCGCCGTCGTTATCGCCGGCAACAGCACACAGAACCTGGAACGCCACATTCGCCGCGACGATCCGCGCGACGTCGAGCATGCGCGACGCGGATTTTGGGTCACGACGCTCGATGTGAGCGTGGGCGCCGACAGCGCCGACTTTGCCATTGTCGAACGCCTGCAGGCGGGCGACGTAGTCGTGACGCAGGACATTGGCTTGGCGAGCATGGTGCTCGGGCGCGATGCCGCCGCCATCGGCGTGCGCGGGCGCGTCTACGATAAGGCGACCATCGACATGCAGTTGTTTATTCGCCACGAGGAAAAGAAGGTACGCCGCGCCGGGGGACGCACTCGCGGACCGGCGGCATTTACCAGCGAAGACCGGGCCCGCTTTAAACGCAACCTCACCGAGCTGCTGCACTAACCAAGGTAGATTTTTGGGACATGCCTAAAAATCTACCTTTTTGTTTTGGCAGCGGAAATGCCCTGGTCACAGGGGTAGATCGTAAGACATGTCCCAATAATCTACTTAAAGGCCAACGGCGGAGAGGATGAGGCCCCAGCCGGCACCGATGACGTACATCATGATCAGGAACAGGACGTTTTCGCGGGCGCTGCGGTTGGTACGGAACAGCACCAGGTAGCCCACACCGGCAGAGATGAGCGTGCCGGCGAGCATCGGGGCCAGCTGCAGCGCGCCTTCCAGGTACAGTTGCGTGATGACGACGCTGGCCGAGCAGTTGGGAATCAGGCCGACAAGCGCCGAGCCCAGGACCGCAAGCGTCTCGTTGCCGCGCAGGAACTGCTCGATCGCGGACTCGCCGAAGGTCTCGAGCACGGCGACCAGAATCAGCGTCACCAGAAAAATGAATACCGAGACCTGCACGGTGTGCGAGATGGCGCTGCGAATAATCGACAGGAGGGGCGCGCTCTCGTGAGAGTGGGAGTGACCGTGGCCATCATGGTGTTCATGCTCGCCCCCATGACCGTGATCGTGTCCATGTCCGTGTTCGTACTCGTCCTCGTCTTCATCGCAACCGCAATGGTCGCGCTCGCACAGCTCATGGATGTGATCGGCGCTCACGCCCGCCTCGGCCACTTCATCAATGATGTCGCCCCCGGTATGGTCGTCGTGCGCGCAGTTCACATGAGCCGGATTGGAAGCGGTCCCCAGCACGGTACGGCGAATCGCCGCATGCGCGCGAGCGTTACGACGAAGGCCGCGGATAGCCGCGTCCACGATAAAGCCCGTGACCAGGGCGATCAGTGCCTTCGAAGCCAAAAGCATCGCCATGGTCTGCACGGGAACCTGCTCGGCAAGTAGCAGCGGCAGCATCTCGTCGGAGGTCGAAAGGAACACCGCCACCAACGTGCCCAAGGTCACGACGCGACCGGCGTACAGCGTTGCCGCCATGGCCGAAAAGCCGCACTGCGGCACCATACCCAGCAACGAGCCAACCACGGGACCCGCGGCGCCGGCGCGCTTGATGGCCCCGTTAACGCGGTCGCCCGCGACGTGCTCCAAGGTCTCGAGGGCCAGATACGTCACCAACAAAAACGGCACAAGCGAGAGCGTGTCCTTGCCGGCGTCGAGCAGAATATCAATCAGCAAATCCATGACGGATGGAACCTTTCGTGTCTTTCGGCAGCATTGTAAAAGTCCTAGCGGTCAACTAGGGTATTGTAGTTGTCCTAGGCGCGATGCCAATAGTTGCCCATGGTAAACTATCATCTCGCCACATCTCAATGAACCCGAGCCGCGCGCTGCGGCCCGTCCAAGGAGCAGTTATATGAACGTTTCACAAGCACTCGAATACGAGCGCCAGCCGTTTATTCCCATGTTTATCTATGGCGATCACGGCGCCATGGAGTCCGAGCGCCAGAAGGGCGAGGAGGCCCTTAAGGTGCTCGAAACCGAGTACTTTACCGCCGAGGGCGACCCCAGCTTCGACTTTGCCACCGTGCGCGACCTGGCTGACCGCAACCGCGACCTGTGCGACCAGATTGGCGAGGCGCGCCTGCGCAACGTGACGCCCGCGACGCTTTCGCGCGGCCTGTCCGATGCCGACACCTGCGCCGCCATCGGTAAGATGCAAAAGCGCACCGCCGCGTCGGTCATGCGCGAGATCCGCGGCGACCGCGACGCGCTCGGCGTGGCCTACGCCCGCAAGCCCATCCAGGGCACCGTGCTCGGTATCGACATCGAGACCACCGGCCGTGCACCCGAGCGCGGCTATATCATCAACGTGGGCTGGGAAATCATGGACCTCACCAGCGACGCCGTGCCGCATGACGCCGAGGCACACTACTGCGGCCTGCCCGATATCTACCGCGGCGAGGATGTGCCGCTGTCGAAAATCCACCACATCACCTGGGACGACATCGACGGCAAAACGCCCTTCCGCGAGAACAAGGAATTGCAGAAGCAGCTGCTCAAGCTTATGAAGAAGTACCCGTACATGGCGCATAACGCCGCGTTCGAGGACAGCTGGTTCAAAATTCATCTGGACGGTTACGCCGAGGCACGCCGCGCCGGCAAGATTATCGTCATCGACTCGCGCCAGATCTGCCGCAGCTTGGACGCCGACGTGCGCTCGCTCCCCCGCGAGTCCGCGCCCGCCGCGCTCGAGAACTGGGCGCGCCGCCGTGGCACCCTCGCCGCCGATGCCAACGAGCAGCATCTGGGTCTGGACGACACCGACCTCATGCTCCGCACCGTCCAAGCCGAGTTCAACCTCAAGAACCTGTTTGCCAAGTAGAAACGTCTACGACAAACTCCGGCGTAGATCACGAGCGGCCTCGCAGCGGAAAACCCCGCAGCGGGGCCGCCCTACATTCCACAGATAGATCTGCCATCACAAATTCTGAACCCTCATTTTGAACGATTTTGGCCAATTCCCGACACGTAATTCGTTGTCGAATGGTGATGCATCACAATCAAATGTGCAGCAATTGAGTAGTTATATGCTATAGCTAAACTGCGAAAACTTTTATTTAGGGCATACCAACTCATAATTGCGTCAAGCTTTTGGACAGCATTTGGTTAGACCTCTAAAACGACTTTTTCACTCAGCGCCATCAACACGGCATTAGCTGACACGATATATACCATGAGTATCGTATTGTCACATACCACTGCAAAAGCGGTCTACCAGGCCGTGCATTCGGTGTCTGCGAAAGGCATCGAGTCCTGTAACCCTGCCGCGATTTACGGATCATGTCCCACCGGAACGCTCCTTGACGCAGCCGCAGAATGGCTCACCAAACATGATGTTTCCCTCGGCGCAAATGATTCCCTCGAGGTGATGGTGTTTGATCGCAGGAATGCGCGCTATGCAATGAACTGTCAATGCCACGTTTCGTCAAAACGATTCTCGAACTCACGCTTTATAGAGCTTGAAGATGGCATCTTCATTGTTGGCGTTGAGCTTTGCGCACTTCAAGCCGCCACCTATCTCCCTTTTCGCGAACTGGTGGAGTACTACTTTGAATTGTGCAGCGCTTACTCCCTTGGAACCGGCTCTTCCACCTCTTATAACGAGCGTTTCGCGCTCACCTCGACCGAGAGGTTAAAGCAGTTCTTTAATTCCATTACCAGATGCGACGGTTTGGCCCTTGCCCGAAAGGCGATCCAATGTGTACGCGACGGATGCCGGTCTCCCATGGAAACGGCATTTGTCATGATGCTAACGCTGCCCAAAAGCGAAGGAGGGCTTGGTATTAAGGGAATTGAGACCGATTACGAGGTGCAGGTCACCGCCGCCGCAAAGAATCTCACGAGACGCAAAAAGTTCTTTATGGATGCGTATCTAAAGAAATCTCGCACAGACATTGAATACAACGGTTTTTATCATGACGCGGAAGAAGACCGCGCCATCGATGAGGAACGCAAGAATGCGCTTGCGTCCATGGGATACGGAATCATCACCGTCAGCCGTTATTCCTTTATGCATGCCAGCTCTTTCGTTAGGGTCATGGAAGCAATCCAGCGGAAAGAGGGCGTACGCCCCTCGCGTCTACCAAAAGACTTTCAAATCATGCAAGAGGACCTGAGACAGTTTGTGCTCAGAAGGTTTATAGAAGAGAAAAGGCGAATTCAGAAGCAGCTTCGCCAGGATTCCGAAGAGCGCCAACGAATCGACCTCGAAAAAGCAACACTCGAAGGCATCACGCTGGATGACCCGACAATTAATGAAGTTACAGCAATCGATGACATGCAGACAGTCGAATCCGACAGCCCATCATTTGCCCAAACAAGCAGCCTCGCGCCCGAGGGCAGGGTCTTCGGGGCCGGAGACTAGGCCGGCTAACAAGGTGGGTACCCTAGCGACGTGCAAAATTGCGAGTATTCAGCAGGGTCGGGTGTCTATCACCCTCGAGTGGATCCAAATGTGGAGCGAAATCACTCTTGCGTGAGAGCGTTAGGCAACATTTGAGGAAGAACTCATCGGATTAACACCCTAAGATAACTCTTGAACTGCATTATATGACCTGCAATAAATTAGCGGACCCCTATAGTTGCAGAATACTCCATTTTTTGCACGGCACGAGGGTACCCACCTTGGCATCGACTATCAAAAAACGCTCAGTCCGGGATCTCGTCCACTATTCCCCATCATTTTGTACAACGAATTACCTGAACGTCATTGACATATGAACATGCACTCATATAATCGAAAGTAAATTATATGAGCGCATGTTCATATGAAAGGATATTGCAATGAGCATCCGCGTTGATGAAACGAAACCCGACATCGAGGCCACCGAACCCGCGATCCCCACCACCTGCTCGCCCGAGGACCTTCCCGACGAGGAGCTTCTCTACGACCTCGCCGACCTGTTCAAGGTCTTCAGCGACACCACGCGCATCAAGATCCTTTACGCCCTCATGGGCCGCGAGCTCTGCGTGGCAGACATCGCCGAAGCGACCGAAACCTCGCAGTCCGCGGTGTCGCACCAGCTGCGCACACTCAAGCAGGCGCACCTGGTTAAATTCCGGCGCGACGGGCGCAATATCCTCTACTCGCTCGCCGACGACCACGTCTACACCATGCTCAACCAAGGCATGAGCCACATCTGCGAATAGCGACCAACCACGGTACCAGCGCGGCCTGCACCCAAGCCGCAAATACAGAGAAAGGAACCCACCATGAAAAAGCAGTTTAAACTCGACGAGATCGACTGCGCCAACTGCGCGCGTGAGCTTCAGGACGAGCTGGCCAAGCTCGAGGGCGGCAAATCCGTGTCCGTCAACTTTATGACCCAGAAGTTGACGCTCGAGGCCGATGACGCCGAGTTCGACGAGGTGCTCAACCGCGTTGTAGAGTTTACGGCCGACGCCGAGCCGGACTGCGAGATCATTCTCTAGCCCAGGTTTACGCCAACCTGCAAGGCCGCGATTGCCGCGGCCTTTGCTCGCGAAATTATATGAGCGAGTGTTCATACGTTCAAATGGGAGGATACGAGTCATGGCCACCGCCGACCCCAAGAAGAAAAAGAAGAAGCGCAAGAAGAAAGAGTCACTCGAGCATAAGCGCAACCGCATCCTGGTAGCGCTGGGCATTTTTGCCGTGGTGTACGCCCTCGATGAGTTCGGCACCCTCACCGCCGCATTCGGTACCCCGGGCGACATCTACGCCAGCTTTGTGCTGTTCCTCGTACCGTTTTTGATTGCCGGCTACGACGTGCTGCAAAAGGCATTCAATAACATCCGCCGCGGCAAGGCCTTCGACGAGAGTTTCCTTATGGCAGTCGCGACCATCGGCGCGTTTGCCATGGTGCTCTTCCCCGATACCGACCCGCACATGGCCGAAGGCGCCGCCGTCATGCTGTTCTACCAGGTCGGCGAGCTGTTCCAGGCGTACGCCGTGGGCAAGAGCCGCAAGTCGATCAGTGCCATGATGGACATCGCGCCCGACTACGCTAACGTCGAGCAGCCCGACGGCACACTCGAGCAGGTCTTCCCCGATGACATCGCCGTCGGCACCGTGATTGTGGTCAAGCCCGGCGAGCGCGTGCCCATCGACGGCGTCATCGTCGAAGGCGAAACCCAGCTCGACACCGCCGCCCTTACCGGTGAGTCGGTCCCCCGCCCGGCCAAAACCGGAGACGATATCATCAGCGGCTGCATCAACATGACGGGGCTCATCCACGTGCGCACCACCAAGCCCTTTGGCGAGGCCACCGTCGCGCGCGTCCTGGAGCTCGTAGCGGCGGCTTGGTCACCGGCGCCTGGTCCGACTGGATCCTACGCGGCCTGACCTTCCTGGTCGTCAGCTGCCCGTGCGCGCTCGTGATCAGCGTGCCGCTGAGCTTCTTTGGCGGCATCGGCGGCGCGTCCAAGCTGGGCGTTCTCATCAAGGGTTCTAACTACCTCGAGACGCTCGCCGACGTGGACACCGTCGTCTTTGACAAGACGGGCACCCTCACCAACGGCACGTTCTCGGTGGTCGCGGTACACCC
>CATZIG010000072.1 GCA_958419975.1 uncultured Collinsella sp. | reverse complement strand
TAGGCCGAGCGCGACAGGTTCGGCGTGTTGAACAGCTGCGAGGTGCGCAGGGCATAGCACACGTTGACGTTGCAGTTGCAGATGGCGAAGATCTTGTTCTCGCCGTCGATATTGGTGATCTGGTGCACAAAGCCGTTGTCCTCGGCCTGGCGCAAGATGTCGTAGACCTCCTCGCGCGTCACATAATGACCGCGGTCGGTCTCAACCACATAGTCGGCCATATCGCCCACGGCAATGCACCAGTCGGCGGGGTCATCGGCGCAGCCCTCGCCCATCACGCGACGGCTCGCGCGGCAGCTGCAGGTGCTGGCGGCATACTTGCCCTCGTATTTGTCGAGCCAGTGCTCGATATGCTCAATAGGCACCGAGGTGCTCGCGGCATCGATGGCCTTCTCGACCGGAATGACATGCATACCGATGCCGGCGCCACCGGGCGGCACCATCGGCGTGGCCTTGGACAGCGGTCCCTTGGACGCCTGCTCAAAGAACTTGGCATAGACCGGGTGCTCCTCGAGCTGGCTCACGCGCATGTTGAGGAACTCGGCGGAACCCGGCACCAGCATGGGCAGCACCCACTGCTTGGCGCGCTCGGGGTTTTCCCAGTTGTACTCGAGCAGACCCGTGTAGCTCATGTCGTCGAGCATCTTCTCGATCTGGGCCTCGGGCATGCCGGTGAGCTTGACCATCTCGGGCAGCGTATAGGGACGGCGCATCTTCATCTTGCAGAGCACTTCGGCCTGCTCGTCGGTTGCGGCCTCGGCAAACGACCAGTACTCGTAGCCCAGCAGCTCGTCGCGGTGCAACAGACGGTTGGTGCAGTGCTCGCACAGTTTGACGATGGCCTCGCGCGGATGCTCCGGTATCGGCGGCACGAACTCCGCGCCGATATCGGGCTCGGTATAGCTAATCCCCGGTCCGTTGAGAATCATGGTTGTCCCTTCTCTTGCCACGGCCCGGCGAGACCGCGGCGCCCCTCTTTTTTTGCAGGCCGGGCATGCCCCATGCCGTTCACCCGCCATTAGTTGACATTGTGTCAAAAATAGTATTGACGAACCGTCAACAATATTCAAGACTGTTAGGCGAACGGTCAGGCAAAAGAGGATGAAAGGCGGCAAAAACATGGGCAACAACACAGCAGATACCTCTGTGGTCGATGCCGTTCCCGCATCCGATAGCGCGGCAAAGCGCCTGACGGGCGACGAACGCCGTCGCGAGATCCTCGATGCCGTACGTACCGTAAGCTCCGAGCTGGGCGTGTCCCACCTATCGGTATCGGCCGTGACCAAGCGAGCCGGCTGCACGCGTTCATTGTTCTACCACTACTTTGCCGATATGGACGCCGCCGTCACCGCTGTTATGGACGAGGCGATCGACGGCTTTATCTCCGAACTCGAGCAGTGGAATGCCAGCCGCATCGTCGGTGATATCGAGGGCGCACTCGACACCGTCGCCCCGCTCTTTAAGCGCCTGGTCGCCAGCGGCCACGAGCTGCCGAGTACGCTCACCTCAAGCAGCGGCGCGCTCTACGGCGGCTTTTTGCACAACGTGGTCCAGCGCGTGGCGCAGTATATCTGCGACACCACCGTGGTGGATTTTGTCGCCCATCATGAGCTACGCATCGACCATGTCTACGAGACGTTCTACACCCTCATCATGGGGTTGTTGATGTATATCCGCACGCACCCCGATGTGCCCGACGAGACGGTCAAGGAAATCATCGCCTCGACACTCCACATCGAGGGCTATACCGCCAAGTATCCGGAGCGCAAGCCCCAGAACTGACGACATTTGGCCAAACTGCCCGCGATCGGAAGAGGGGCCGCGGGCGTGTGAAAGGAGAGCAGCATGCTGTTCGATGTTTGGGGTAGCGATACCCTTATCCACTGGGCCGGCTGGGCCATGGTCTTTATTGGCCTCATCGTGCTCAACGAGGTCGGCCGCCGCACCAAGCTGGGCGCGGCAATCATCTTTGGCGTGGCTCCGCTGGCCATGACCATCTACTGCGTCGCCATCGCCATCGGCGTCTCGCAGGGCGCCGAGTGGGCGCTCACCAACCCCACCCACGTGTACCAGAACAGCTGGTTCCACTACGCCAAGGTGTACGCGGCACTGGCCGGTTGCTGGGGCTTCATTGCCATTAAGTACCAGTGGGGCAAAATCGGCAAGGCGCATTGGTTCCGCGCATGGCCGTTTGTGATCGTCGCCATCAACATCATGATCGCCGTCGTGTCCGACTTCGAGAGCGCCTATCACTTCTTTGTCCTGGGCCAGTCCACCTGGGTCACCTCCGAAGGTGCTACGCAGCTGGCCGGCTGGAACAACGTGTTCAACGGCATCGCCGGTCTCATCAACATCTTCTGCATGACCGGTTGGTGGAGCGTCTACGCCTCCGAGGACAAGACCGATATGCTGTGGCCCGACATGACCTGGGTCTACATCATCGCCTACGATATCTGGAACTTCTGCTACACCTACAACTGCCTGCCCACCCACTCCTGGTTCTGCGGCTTTGCGCTGCTGCTGGCACCCACCGTCGCCGCCTTTATCTGGAACAAGGGCGGCTGGATTCAGAACCGCGCCTTTACGCTGGCTATTTGGTGCATGTTTGCCCAGGTATTCCCGTATTTCCAGGAGGAGTCCATCTTTGTGACCCACTCCACGCTCGACCCCGGCGCCGCTACCGCGGTCTCGATCGCCGCACTGGTCGCCAACGTCGCCGCGATCATCTACATCGCCTACCGCGCCAAGAAGCTCGGCCGCAATCCCTACAAGCAGGATGTCTTTGAGGGCACCAGCGATTGGGAGAAGGCTACTGCTCGCCGCGCCAAGGTTGATTACGCGCACGCCGAGTAACATGCCCGGTGCAAACGCCGCTTGAATGTGAAGCCGCCTGGCCGACTCCGCGCAATGCAACGTATTGCATGCCCCCGGAAAGCGATTTGTTCGCTTTCCGGGGGCTTTTTGTTGTTGCGCGCATCCACGCACATATTCAAAACCTCTCGCACAGATAAAATCAGATTTCCGATCGCCTGACAGCTCTATATGACCCTGTTTTTGGGTACATTGTTGTCCCGATATTGAGCTTGGGGGATGTATGAATGATGAGACGATGGGCCAAGAGGATGCGGCCCAAGATGCAGAAGCTTGCGCTGAGGCCTTGGAGAGCTTAGACCGGATTTCACTCGATGAGATTGCGTTTGACGATTCGGGCGTTGATGTGCAGGATGAGCCGGAAGCCGAGGCGCAGTCCGATGGTCAGGATGCAGACGACGTTGAGCCTGCCGAAGATGGGGCAGGTCGCGAAGACACCGAAAGCGAGGCCGGCAATCAGCCCGAATCCGACACGGGCGAGGAAACCGTCTTGCTCGACAGCTTGCCGGCCGAGGATTCGCTGACCCGCGAGCTTCCTGGCCTGGGTTCAGCACCAGCCGTGGACGAAACCATCGCCATGGGCGATATTCCCCTGCCGTCCGTTCCCTCGGCACGCGAGGCCGAGGTTCGCCATCGCAAGATGTCGCCCAAGCGCCGCAATCTGATGGTCGCCGGTGTCGTGGCCGTCGCGCTCGTCGCCGGCGGTGCAGGCTATGCTGCCTGGAACGGATATCAGCAAGAGCAGGCTGCCACTGTCGCCGCCAATGCCCACACGATGATGTCAGTGCAGATTGGCGTGCATGCCGCGGGCCTCGACTGTTCCACTGGCTCCAAGATTCCCGTACAGGTGAGCGGTCAGGATTCTGACGGCTCCTCCGTGAGCGAAACGCTCTATGTTGACGAGCACGGCCGCGGCATCAAACTGCTGCCCGGCGATTACACGCTCTCCATCGCCGCCTCCCCCATCGCGGCCGACGGCACCATCTATACCGTCCCGACCACCAAGACGCAGGTCACCGTTAAGAGCGATGAACAGGATTTAAGTGCCCAGGCTACCTTTAAGCTCAAGGTGCCTTCGGCCGACACGGTAACCGACGACCAGATCGATGCCGCCGCCAAGTATGCCGAGGAGGGCGGCGCGAGCTCCGCCGCCACCGCCAAGGTACTCCAGCAGGCGGCAACCGCGCGGCGCGACGCCGCCGTCAATGCCGTGAGCGCGCAAAAGGCACAGGCGGCCCGTGATGCCGACGCCCGTCACAAGGCAACCGATCTTTACCAGCTCGATATCCCCGTCGAGTGGTACGGCAAGGTCGAGACTTGGCAGAATGGCAGCACACTATGCATCTATCTTGCCGGCGACAGCGATACGCCGATCGTGACGCTCGTCGCGGTGCGCGAGGGCGAGAGCTTTACGCCCGATGAGGGCGATACGGTTTTGGGTGCGGCCAATCTGGACAACGGCTATACCGTCTATGCCAGCGGCCCCGTCTATCCGTACGTGGTGCCCCAGACTATCAACGGGCGCACCCAGGATCCCGTGTCGACCTACCCCATGGACACGGCCATTGAGCTTGTCGAGCTGACGACCGGCAACCGCTACACCTATAGCCAGATCAAGAATGTACTGGTCGGCAAAGACGGCAAAGCCGACGCCGCGACCAAACTCGAGACCGACTACCTCGCCCAGATTCTCCTGCCGAGCATCAAAGCCCAGGACTAGCCGGCCCGAAGACAGCCGCCCAACACCCACATCCCCCTACGCAGTTGCGGTGAAATAGGGATTGTTTTTGCTGGCCAAACCGCAAAACAGTCCCTATTTCACCGCAACTTATTGGTAGCTTTTTGAGATGGCACTCAGCGCCACGGATCGGCTTCGAACAGCGGCTCGCGCTCGGGGCGGCGATCGCTGTAGGGATCGTAGCCGTCGTCGTCCTCGTTCTCGGCACGGATGTAGGGGTCGCGCGGCTTGGGTGCCGGCTTAGGCACAGGCTTGGGTGCGGCGGGTGCGGCATCGGTCGCCGGCGCACTTGTCTTGATCTCTTCTTTCATCTGCATAGCTCCTTGCATCGCATCCGTTCAACACCATCGATTGTCGCATGAAAAAGGGCGGCGGACCCAATTGGATCCGCCGCCCTTGGCGTTTAGAGGCGGCTGGTAGATTTTAAGGCATGCCCCAAAATCTACTCGGCGCCGGGGACCTCGTAGGTGGCCGCCGGCGTGTTATCGCACACGACGGTAAAGCCGCCGTCCTTGTCGACATCGACCGTCACCTGATCGCCCTCGCGCACCGCGCCGTCGATGATGGCGGCGGCAATGGCGTCCACGACCTCGCGCTGAACCAGACGCTTGAGCGGACGGGCGCCAAAGACCGGGTCCAGGCCGCCCACGGCGAGCATCTGCTTGGCCGCCGGGGTGATGGCAAGCGTCATGCGCTCCTTGGCCAGACGCGCGCGGACGTCGGCGAGCTGGATGTCGACGATCTTCTCGATCTGCGCCATGCCGAGCGGATGGAACACCACGATATCGTCGATACGGTTGAGGAACTCGGGACGGAAGGTCTGAGCCATGGCTGCGTTGACCTGATGGCGCATCTCCTCCTCGTCCTTGCCGGAAAGCTCGGCGATAGCCTTGGAGCCCACGTTGGACGTCATGATGATAATCGTGTTCTTGAAAGACACCTGGCGACCCTGACCGTCGGTCAAACGGCCGTCGTCGAGCACCTGCAGCAACACGTTGAAGACATCCGGATGGGCCTTCTCCATCTCGTCGAGCAAGATCACGGAGTACGGACGACGGCGCACGGCCTCGGTGAGCTGGCCGCCCTCGTCGTAACCCACGTATCCCGGGGGCGCACCGATCAGACGCTGGACGCTGAACTTCTCCATGTACTCGGACATGTCGATACGCACGAGCGCGCGCTCGTCATCGAACAGGCACTCGGCAAGCGCCTTGGCGAGCTCTGTCTTGCCCACGCCGGTGGGGCCCAGGAAGAAGAAGCTGCCGATGGGCTTGTCCGGATCGGAGAGGCCCGCACGGCTGCGGCGCACAGCTGCGGCGACGGCTGAGACGGCCTCGTCCTGGCCGATGACGCGCTTATGCAGCTCGCCCTCCAAGCCCTTCAGCTTGTCGAGCTCGCCCTGCATCATCTTGGAGACGGGCACGCCGGTCCAAGCGCTCACGACCTCGGCGATCTCATCGGAGGTCACCTGCTCGTTGAGGCCCTCGCCGTCCTGCTGCTTTTGCGCCTCGAGCGCAGCCTCGGAATCCTGAATCTGCTGCTGCAGGCCCGGAATCACGGAGTAGCGCAGCTCGGACGCACGGCCCAGATCGCCGTTGCGCGTCGCGCGCTCCTCTTCGCTCTTGGCCTCGTCGAGCTGTCCTTTGAGCTCCTGCACGTGGTCGATGGCGTTCTTCTGGTTGAGCCAGCCAGCCTTTTGCACGTTGAGTTTTTCCTGGACCTCGGCAATCTCCTGGCGCAGGGCCTCCAGACGCTCCTTGGAGGCGTCGTCGGTCTCCTTCATGAGCGCCTGCTCCTCGATCTGCAGCTGGGTGAGCTGACGCGTGGTGGCGTCAATCTCGACCGGCATGCTGTCGAGCTCCATGCGCAGGCGGCTTGCCGCCTCATCGACCAGGTCGATGGCCTTGTCGGGCAGGAAGCGGTCGGCGATATAGCGATCGGAGAGGTCGGCGGCGGCCACGAGCGCGCTATCGGTGATGTGCACGCCGTGGAAGATCTCGTACTTCTCCTTGAGGCCACGCAGGATCGAGATGGTGTCCTCGACGGTGGGCTCGGAGACCATCACGGTCTGGAAACGACGGGCGAGCGCCGCGTCCTTCTCGATGTACTTGCGGTATTCGTCGAGCGTGGTCGCGCCGATCGCGTGCAGGTCGCCACGAGCGAGCGCAGGCTTGAGGATGTTGCCGGCGTCCATGGAGCCCTCGGTGGCACCCGCGCCCACGATGGTGTGGAGCTCATCGATGAACAGGATGACCTTACCCTCGGACTTCTGTACCTCCTTGAGCACGGCCTTCAAGCGGTCCTCGAACTCACCGCGGTACTTGGCGCCGGCGACCAGCGCGCTCATGTCGAGCTCGATGAGGTCGCGGTCGCGCAGCGTACTCGGCACGTCGCCGGCCACGATACGCTGGGCGATGCCCTCGACGATAGCCGTTTTACCGACGCCCGGCTCGCCGATGAGCACGGGGGTGTTCTTGGTGCGGCGGGACAGGACCTGAATGGTACGACGGATCTCATCGGTACGGCCGATGACCGGGTCGAGCTTGCCGGCGCGAGCCAGGTCGCAGATGTTGCGTCCGTACTGCTCCAGCGCCTCAAACTGGGTCTTGTCCTCGGCAGACGTCACGCGGTCATCGCCACGCAGCTCCTCATAGACTTGCTCGATGCGCTCCTTGGTCACGCCGGCGTCGCGCAGAACGCGACCGGCCTCGCCCTTGTCCTCGGCAAGTGCCATCAGCAGATGCTCGGTCACCACAAAGCTGTCGCCCATCTTGGTGGCCTTCTTCTCGGCCTTCTCGATGACGCGGACGAGCTCGTTGGACAGGCCCATCTGCTGACCCTCGCCCGAAACCTTGGGCGCGCGGTCGATGGCATCCTGCGTGGAGCGTGCGAGCTGGGCCGGGTCGGCACCGATGCGCTCGATGATCACGGAGATATTGCGCTCGCCGGCACCGAGCAGGGCAGACAGCAGGTGAATCGGCTCCACCGCGCCGGCCTGCGCATCGGCAGCCGTGCTCATGGCGGTCTGCAACGCCTCGCGCGACGTCATTGCTAGCTTATCGATTCTCATGGAATCACCTCTCTTGGGGCGGCCGCCCTACGGGGCGGCTTCACGTTGTTCGAGAAGTATTGTTGCCAGCTTTGTACGATCTTATACACAAATCTAAGTCTCTATATATAAGATTTTCTGAGTGATTAAGAGATAGGGGGCAGGCACGCTCACCCGCTGCGGCCTCGTCCCCTCACTATCTCGATCTGTAACATCTATCGACCGTTTCCGGCTCCAGATGTTACAGATCGAGATGAAATGACCAGCGGCACCCGTTTATCTAAATCTGTAACATCTAGTCAGCAAATAGAGCTCTATCTGTTACAAATCGAGACGAACAGAAAACACCCGGATCAAAAATCTAAATCTGTAACACCAAGCCCACTTTTAGCGGCCAAGATGTTACAAGTCGAGACAGACCGAAAACCACCACAAAGAGGACAGGCACCTTTGTGGTGGTCGCGGTCTCTACTCCTTCGCCGAACCCGTACTTCCCGATTCGACGGTCCAGGGCATCTCATCCTCGAACAGCCATGTACGGGCAGACCCACTATCGCGTGCAGTCTGCGGGTCGGGCAAGCAGGTCTGTTCATAGGCATCCTGAATGCACTGACCCATAAAATCGTTGAGCTCGGTCTGGTTGCCCTCCATGACATAGGCGACATCGCCGTCCAAGATGTAGATACCCGGCCCCTCATTGCCCTCGTAGCCAGGATCGTACGAAACATCACATAACTTAGTGCCATTCGCGGTGTCCAACTCGATGGACGAGCGGCATCCGCCAACCATGTCGTTCGCTTTTGCCCGATAGGATGCATATCCATACCAGCGCTTAAAGGTTTTGCCCTTGAGCAGCTCGAACGCCCTGTCGATCAGACTAGAATCCGTGGTATAGCGCATAGCCCCAAGCTGAATACGCGGATAATTGCTAATACCCAGCACAGCCGGCTGCTCATCAAAATCAACGGTAATGGTCTCGGGCTTGTCGTCGCCGGTCAGAAGTTCGACAGATTGAGTCACAGGCTTGACCACCGGCTCCGTCACCGCAGCAGGTAGAAATGCCATACCGACAGCGCCCGCGCCAACCACAGCGATCGCAAGCGCCAAGACAATCAATCCAATACGGGCAGAACGGCTCACGGCAAAACACCCCACAATGCAAACCTTCGCCACCTGCACTAATGATACCGCCAGCTAA
>CATZIG010000071.1 GCA_958419975.1 uncultured Collinsella sp. | reverse complement strand
ACGGTCTATCTTGAGATGCCGTGCGCGATGACGACTGCCAAGGAGATTGGCCAGTTGCGTATGCCGAGTATTGCCGGTATTCGCGCGGCGGAGGAGGCGGACGTGCGCGTGGTCAGTGCCGCCGACGTGAACGCCGACCCCGCGCGTTGCGGTCTTGCCGGGTCGCCGACACAGGTCGTGCGCTCGTTTGTGCCCGACCGTGACCAAACGTGCGAGACCGTTGAGGGGACGGCGTCCGAGCAGGCGGCAAAGCTTGCCAAGATTATCGAGGGGATGGCATAGATGAGCGGACTGATTATCGATAGCGAAGCCTGTATCGGCTGCGGTCGCTGCGTTCGCGCCTGTGCCTCGGGCGGCATCGTAGTGGAAGGCGAGCGACCCAGCCGATGCGCCCGCGTAACCGACGGCTGCATCCTATGCGGTGGGTGCGTCGACGCCTGCCCTGTCAACGCTATCTCGATCGAGCGTGACGAGGCCGCTGGTGCGGTGGACCTTGATGCATATCGAGACATTTGGGTATTCGCGCAGACCGACGAGCACGATACGGTGACTCCCGTTGCCTATGAGCTTATGGGCAAGGGCCGCGAGCTTGCCGATGCTCGCGACTGCCGTCTGGTGGCACTGATCGGTATGGGTCCCGAGGGTTCTCTCGGCGACCTGGAGCATCTGGTTTGCGCGGGCGCCGACGAAGTCCTGGCCTGTCGCGACGAGCGCCTGCGCCAAAACGATGCGGAGGTCTACGCCCGCTTGATCTGCGATTTGGTAGCCGAACGCAAACCCGAGGCCATCCTATACGGTGCGACCGCTTTTGGCCGCGAACTGGCACCCGGCGTTGCCGTGCGCTTGCAGACGGGCCTTACGGCTGACTGCACCGTACTTTCGATGGATACGGAGACGGGACTGCTGCAACAGACGCGTCCGGCGTTTGGCGGCAACCTGATGGCCACCATCGTCTGCCCCAATCATCGTCCCCAGATGGCAACGGTTCGTCCCGGCATCTTTAAGGCGCCCGACTTTGACTACGACCGCTCCGGCACGATCACCCAGATATCGCTTGCGGATGATGCTAAGGCTCGTGTCGAGATCTCGATTCCCGCCGAGGAGTGGAGGCAGCAGGCCTCGATCGCCGATGCCGAACGCTTGGTCGTGGTGGGCCGCGGCATTGGCTCCAAGAAGAATCTGCCCCTGATGCGAAGGCTCGCCGAGGCTCTGGGAGCCGAGCTTGGTTGCACGCGACCTGTCGTGGAGGCCGGCTGGTTGGAGTATCGCCATCAGATTGGCCAGACCGGCGTATCGGTTTCGCCCAAGCTTCTCGTGAGTATCGGTGTTTCGGGCGCCATCCAGCATCTTGCCGGCATCGGTGGGGCAGAGTGCATTATCGCCATCAACGAGGACCCGGATGCCCCCATCTTTGGTGCTGCCCAGTACAAGGTTGTCGGCGATGCCGTCGAGGTCGTCGAGGAACTGCTGGCCCAGCTTGAGCGCTAGGCGCGCGCCAGCCAGTCGCGCATCTCGTCCTTAAGGCGGCTCCAAGTCGCCTGCGTGGCGGGGTCGGTAAAGGGCCGCGTAATGCCAAAGGGCGCGTCGAGCAGGCGGTGGATATCGCCCTGTTCGCGCGCCAGCGCGCGGCTTGCTGGATAGACGAGCTCAAACATAAAGCAGATGAGTCCCACCAGGTAGTCTGCGGGCTCGTTGCGTTCATCGCGTGCGACGCAGCGGTGCTCGTCAAAGGCGGCAAGTGTCGGCGACGAGAAACGGCTGCCGAGAAACGTCTTCTCGTCCACCTTGAGGATGGTGTCGACGGTGCTGTCGGCGATGGTGCGCATAATGTCGATCTTGTCACCATCGCGCACGATATCGCAGAAGCACCGTGTACGCTCGTCGAGTAGTGCCGGCAGGCGAAAGTCGCTGTGATAGGCGATGCTCGCTCGGATGAGCTCGTCATGCGCACCGGTTTCGATAAAGTCACGGATGTTTGTCGTGGCGGGTGCATCGGCGGGATTCTCGCCAAAGAGGACCTCGATGCCCAGCGCCGCATGGCTCATGCTCTCGGCGTCCTTAAAGGTGTCCCAGCGTCGCAGCTGCTCAAAGCGGCCCATATCGTGTAGCAGGCCGCAAAGCCATGCCAGGTCAATATCTTCTGACGACCAGCCCTGCTCGCGCGCTACGGCATCGCATGCCTCGGCCACGTGGTGCGTATGCTCGATTTTGAGCGCGATGCGTGGGTTGGTGGCGTCGTAGGCATCGGTGTAGCTTTTGAAGGCCGCGCGCGCCCGGTCTCGATCGATAGCTGTCATAATGACTTCCTAAAAAGTTGTGTCTTTCGATCCGGTGGCAATTGTAGGTGAACTCGGTTGCTGTCGGATGATGATTCTGCCGTATCGCTACATGCGGCTCGGAGACCTTGTCAGGGTGAGAAGCGTATGGTGCTCAAAATCGTTAGAACCGTCTGGCCGGTGATGCTTACCTATGTTGCAATAGGCGCGCCGTGCGGAATGATCATGGGGCAGACGGGAATGGAGCCCTGGATGGTCTTTGCTCTGAGCAGCACGTTTGTGACGGGCAGCGGGCAGTTTATGATCTGCAACCTGTGGCTGGCGGGTGTGCCTGCAGCATCGATCGTCGCGAGCGTCGCCGCCGTCTCCTCGCGTTTTGCGCTTTACTCGGCATCGATCGCGCCGCATCTGACGGGTGCCTCGAAGTGTCAGACGCTGGCTGTTGCCGCGACACTTACCGAGGAGGCATACGGCATCTCGCTTGCCAAGTTGGTTGAAGGGGAGGATTGGGGCCCGCGTGAGTCCTTCGTGCTCAACGTGATCCTTATCGCAACATGGGACGTTTCGTGTACGACGGGCGCCATCGTCGGCGCCGTTGTCGATGTTCCCACCGCCATTGCAGCCTTTGTCTGCACCTCACTCTTTATCTGCCTGCTCTTTTCGCAGCGGCTGTCGCGCGGCAATGTCGTGGCTGCTGTTATGGCTGCGGTGTCTGTCGCCATATGCAAGTTCTTGGGCCTCACGAATATTGCCGTGCCGGCAAGCGTCGTGGCCGGCATTGCCATTGCGTTGGCGTGCGATGCTGTATTTGACGGAAGAGGTGCCCGCGATGCCCGTTAACGAGTTCTTGGTTCTGTGGCTGTCGTCGTGGGCTGCTATCGCGTTCTTTCGCATCGCGCCGGCGTTCGCCTTGCGCGGGCGGACCCTGTCGCCCCGTATTACCGAGGCCCTGGGCTATATCCCGCCCGCTGCCTTTGCCGCGCTGGTCGCCAACGACTTGGTGAGCCCCGGCGCGTTCGACGCGGGACTCTGGCCTGCCTTGGTTCCCTGGATTGCGGCCGCCGGCGTCGTGGTCGTGGCGGTCAAGACAAAATCGATGCTGTGGTGCTGCGTCTCGGGCATCGTACTCTATATCGTCTTGAGCCTTATATAGGGGTGGCGTCGCGGGCGCCGAATCTCGTTCCATCCCAACTTGTCGAATTTTTCACCGAGCTGGTCTATTTCTTCTGGTACCATGGTCAAACTTTACTGTAGCAAAGCATGACGTGGGCTTTTGTTCCGCGTCAGCGGAAATGGGGGTTTCATGGCACAGGAAGCGACTGCCAACGAGCAAAAGAAATTCAAGGTTCCGCGCATCCCGGGCGACATCATGATCTATCCGATGATCGTCGGTCTTTTGCTCAACACCTTCTGCCCGCAGGTTTTTGAGATCGGCGGCTTCTTTACGGCTGCCTGCCGCGGTGGCTCCAATACCATCGTCGCCGCGATCCTGCTGTTCGTGGGCGCCGGCATCAGCTTTAAGTCCACGCCGGGCGCCATCAAGACCGGTATCGTCGTGCTGATTCCCAAGCTGGTCGTCGCAGCGGCTCTCGGCCTAGGCGTGGCATATTTCTTTAACGACAACTTCCTGGGTCTGAGCTCCGTGTCTATCATCGGCGGCATTACGTTTTGCAACATGGCGCTCTATACGGGCATTATGGGCGAGTTCGGCGATGAGTCCGAGCAGGGCGCCGTCGGTATCCTGTTCTTTACGGCCGGCCCCGCCGTCACGATGATCATCCTTGGTGTTTCGGGTCTTGCCAACATCCCTGTCGGTACTATCATCGGCTCCATTTTGCCGCTCGTTATCGGCATGGTTCTGGGCAACCTGTTCCCGTTTATCAAGAACCTGCTGGTTCCCGGTTCCAACCCTGCGATTGCCGTCATCGGATTTCAGCTTGGCGCGTCCATGAGCCTGTCGAGCTTTATCACCGGCGGTATTTCCGGCATCTTGCTGGGCCTTGTCACGCTGTTTGTCGTCGGTCCCATCACCTTTGCGTTCGAGCGCCTGTGCGGTGGTAACGGCAAGGCTGCCGTGGCTTGTTCCACCATCGCCGGCACGGCTATGACCACGCCGGTTGCTCTCGCCGAGGTCGCGCCGCGCTACGCCGAGCTTGCGCCCACCGCGTACGCCCAGATCGCCACTGCCGTTATCATCACGGCAATCATGGCTCCGATTCTGACCGGCTGGGTCGACAAGAAGTTCTGCCAGGGCAAGGAGGACCTGTCGCCTGCCGGTGTCGAGGCCATCGAGGAGGCCGTCGCGACCGACATCGATGGCGAGTAACGGCCGTTACCGATAATTGATTCCGGCGTGCAATTCGCGCCGTCCGAGCGCCCGAACAGAAACTGTTTTGCAGTGATGTTCGGGCGCTTTGCTATGATTCCCTTTACCCCTGCGGAGTAAAGGGGTGTTTATTGCCCTGATTCGAATTGGGCGATTCTGACCATTCGGATATTGAAGGGATGGCGTCTAGTGGTTAAGGCACTCAAGATTGAGATATTCCTGCTATGCATGATTGTTCTTATCGGGCTTGCCGCGCGAAGTCGTCGCTCCTTGTTCTCGAGCACCCTGCAGCTATTGTTTAGCATGCTTGGCTACACCTCTGCCGCGTACATATTATTCGATATGATCTGGACGCTTTCGGATGGTGCGGACGGCACGTTGGGTATTGCTGCCAACTGGATTTCCAACGCGGTTTCGTTTTCGCTCTTTGCCATCGCGTGTCTCATTTGGTTTATCTATTCCGAGACGATGCAGGGCTCTCGCCTTGTGACCTCGCGCTATAGGGTGGTGCTTGTAACGTTGCCTACGGCTCTGGTGGTCGTGCTGGCTTTTACCAGTTACTGGACGCACGCCTTGTTCTATATCGATTCGCAGGGCGTGTATCGTCGCGGCTTTGCCTATATGATCCAGCCCATTGTCAGCTACTGTTACGTTATACATACGTCCCTGCATGCGTTTGTGCAATCTCGCAGGGTCGAGAGCCTGCAGACGAAGGCTATCTATCGAACCTTGGCATTTTTCGCCATTCCGGCCCTGGTGGGCGGTACCTTTCAGATCGTATACTCGGTGCCTGGCCTTTGTGTCGGCATAATGATTAGCATGTTGCTGCTCTACATTATCTGCCAGGAGCAGCTCATCTCGACCGACCCGTTGACTGGCCTCAACAATCGCAACCGTTTTGAGACCTATATCCTGTCGCTCTTCTCAAATGTGGATCAGGCCGAAGATGTGTATCTGCTCATGATGGACGCCGACGGCTTTAAGCAGATTAACGATCGCTATGGACATGTGGAGGGCGACCATGCTCTTCAGGTTATATCCGCTGCGCTCAAAGAGGTCTGCTCGGCGTCTGGTGGCTTTATCGCACGCTACGGTGGCGATGAGTTCGTGGTGCTCCAAAAGGCAGTGGCGGAACGGGATATCATGCATCTGTGCGCGACAATCAACGACGAGCTCGCGCATGCCGAGGTGCCGTATGCATTGCGGATGTCCATCGGTTACGCGCGGGTCGGCGATAGTGTTGATACCTGGCAAGACTTACTTCGCGCTGCCGATGCGGAGCTCTATCGCGTCAAGGCCGAGAAAAAGAAAGCCGGCGTTCAGATACGCTAGGAAAAGGGGCACACGACCGCATTGATGGTCGTGCGCCCCTATTGCGTTGGCGGGATTAGTAGCGGCTGTCGAAGATACGCCTCGTCTTTTTCTTGGAACGAGGCAGTTCGCTAGGCCTTTTTGGGCTTGTTTACGATGATGATGCCGCCGCAGACCAACAACAGGGCAACGATGACGGTAACGGGGCTCGTGCCCGCGCCTTCGCCGAGCAGCAGCGCGCTCAGCAGCACACCAAAGACGGGGTTCATAAACCCAAAGACCGAGACGCGGCTGACGGGGTTGACGGCAAGCAGGCGCGACCACAGCGAGTAGGCGACCGCGGAGATAAGCGCCATGTAGATGATGAGCGCGATGGCGGGGACAATCGCCGTGGGGGAGAGTGCGCCACCCATCAAAAAGCCGATGGCGGTGAGGACCAGGCCGCCGACCAAGAACTGCCACCCGGCAAGCAAAACACCGTCGTGCTTGCGAGAGAAGATGCCGATCAGGCAGGTCGAAAGAGCACCCGCGACAGTGGAGGCTAGGATAAAGCCCTCGCCGTCGAGCGTAAAGCCAAAGGTGCCGTCCGCGCCCGAAAGGTTGACGAGCGCGACGCCGGCAAAGCCCAGCGCACAGCCAAGCACCTTGGCCGTACTGAGCTTCTCGGTGTGAAATGCCAGGGCGGCAAAGAGGATTGCGAGGAAGTTGGCGCTGGCCTCGATGATGGAGCTCGACATGGCGCTGGCGCGCGAGAGGCCCAGATAGAAAAAGAAGTACTGACCGATGGTCTGAAAGAGCGACAAGATAAAGATGGGCTTGATATCGCGTGCCTGTGGGACGAGCGGGCGGCGCTGGGCTGCACTCATACCGGCGATAACCAGGATACCGGCAAGTGTGAAGCGCAAACCTGCAAAGAGTAGCTGCGAGGCGCTATCGTGCGCCGGGATACCAAACAGTTCGTAACCGATCTTGATGCAGGGGAAAGCCGACCCCCAGAGCGCGCAGCAGACGAGGCAACCCAGGATGAGTCCGGGCAGAGTGTCGAGATACGGCTTGCGGCTTTCCATGATGTTCTTCTCCCATACGCGCAAATAAAAAAGAACCCGCCACCGGGCGTGCCGGTGGCGGGTGTTGTTACCCGAGGGGATTGTACCCGATGGGAAAGGTTTAAGCGAAGTAGGCTACGCCGCTCTCAAAGATCGGCATGAACTTGTCGCCGGGGACATGCTCGGGCACGTTGCGGTACAGGTTGTCGCCGCGGCGCTCGGCATGGCCCATCTTGCCCAGGACACGGCCGTCGGGGCTCGTGATGCCCTCGATGGCGAGTGCGGAGCCGTTGGGGTTGACGGAGAGATCCATGCTGGGCTTGCCGTTCTCGCCCACGTACTGCGTGGCGACCTGGCCGTTGGCGATCAGCTGGGCGAGCACTTCGTCATTGGCGACAAAGCGGCCCTCGCCGTGGCGGATGGCGACGGTGTAGGGGTCGTCCAGGCTGCACTGCGACAGCCACGGGGACAAGTTGGACGAGATGCGGGTGCGCACCAGACGGCTCTGGTGGCGACCGATGGTGTTGAACGTCAACGTGGGCGCATCGGGCGTGGCGTCGACGATGTCGCCGTAGGGCACCAGGCCGAGCTTGATCAGGGCCTGGAAGCCGTTGCAGATACCCAGCATCAGGCCATCGCGGGCCTTGAGCAGGTCGCGGACTGCCTCGGTGACCTCGGGAGCGCGGAAGAACGCCGTGATGAACTTGGCGGAGCCGTCGGGCTCGTCGCCGCCCGAGAAGCCGCCGGGGATCATGACGATCTGGCTTGCGCGGATGCGGCGGGCAAGCTCGTGGGTGCTCTCGGCGACGGCCTCGGGCGTGAGGTTGTTGATCACGAAGGTGTCGGCCTCGGCGCCGGCGGCGCGGAAGGCACGGGCGCTATCGTACTCGCAGTTGTTGCCGGGGAACACGGGGATAACCACGCGCGGGCGGGCGATCTTGGCGCCGCCGTACACGTGGATGTCCTTGGCGCGGAAGTCGATGGTCTCGACCTCGGGGGTCTCGTCGGCGCTGCGGTAGGCAAAGACGCCCTCGATGCCGCTCTCCCAGGCCTCCTGGAGCTCGGAGAGCTCGATGACTTCGGAGCCGGTGTCGATGACATAGCCCTCGACGGTGGTGCCCAGGGGCTCGACGACAACGCCGTCGGCGACCTCGGGCAGCTCGGCATCCTCGGCGAGCTCGACGATAAAGCTGCCGTAGAGCGGGGTGAAGAGGCTCTCCACGTCTACATCCTCGGCAAGCTCGATACCGATCTGGTTACCGATGCACATCTTAAAGAGGCTCTCGGCGCCGCAGCCGTAGCCGGGCGTGGAGATGGCCAGGGCGTTGCCGGTAGCAGTGAGCGCCTCGACGGCGTCAAACGCGGCGAGCAGCTGCTGAGCATCGGGGCGGTAGTCCTTGCCATAGGTGGCGGGGGCGATGCGGACGACGCGGTGCGTGAGGCCCTTGAACTCGGGCGAGACGGCGCGGGCGGCCTTGCCCACGGCGACGGCGAAGCTGATCAGGGTCGGCGGAACGTTGAGCTCGCCGGCCTCGTCCTCAAACGAACCGCTCATGGAGTCCTTGCCGCCGATGGCGCCGGCACCCAGGTCGACCTGGGCCATGAGGGCGCCCAAGACGGCTGCCGTGGGCTTGCCCCAGCGCTCTGCCTCGGTGCGCAGGCGCTCGAAGTACTCCTGGAAGGAGAGGTAGGCGCGCTTGTGCTCAAAGCCGGCGGCAACGAGCTTGGCGATGGACTCGACCACGGACAGGTAGGCGCCCGCAAACTGGTCGGCCTCCATCAGATAGGGGTTGAAGCCCCATGCCATGGCACTCGCCGTGGTGGTCTCGCCGTCCACGGGGAACTTGGCGACCATGGCCGAGCTGGGGGTGAGCTGCGTCTTGCCGCCAAAGGGCATGAGCACGGTCGCGGCACCGATGGTGGAGTC